>NZ_CP017770.1:0-308478 GCF_001857945.1 Paenibacillus crassostreae | reverse complement strand
TATAACAAGCCCAAAATTATTATTTTAATATATCCAAAGAAAAGTGAACTAATATTATTCATTGAATTTATTTAGAAGCAGACTTTTTCATTTCGATATAAGTTCGCAGCGCGACTCCTAAATTTATTACTAATGGGAAAAGTATAATCTTAGAACCATGGTAAGCATAGATAAGGACTAGAGATAAAGAAACTAATAATGTTACGACTAATAACAATTTTGTGTTGTCAAAAGTACCTTTAAATACTTTCTTTGATAATATTTTAATCCCAAATAAACCTAGAAAAATATAAATCAAAATACACAAAGTTATTAAACTAATCGCTAAAAATATATACATTATTCCCTCCAAATTAATTTAACCTCCATTTGATGTGATGTTGTTGGAAATGAGATAATGAAATTAATGGTAACGCCATATCCGATATTATTGTAGCTGATACTTTCACCAAAAAGATATATACCAAAAGTTTAATATATAATTAATAGCTTGAGCAAGTTTGGCTGGTGGTTTTGAAATCAAGGGTGGTAAAATTATACATGCTACCGGAAATGATTCAGAAAGAATTAATAAATTATTGAATACGGATCAAGGTCGAGGTATTGCTACACTGGGATATTATTAAAGATTGGCATAAAGACAGGGGGAGCAATTGTGATCTTACTCAAAGAAATAGATCGAACCAATTTTTTTGATGTCATTAAGCTGAGTGTAACTGATGGACAAAGAGAGTTTGTAGCAACTAATTTGTTTTCGCTCGCATGAATATTGGATTTATCGGTTAATGATAGATACTAAGTATCAGTCAAAAGGTAATGGGGAAGTTGCTATGAAGAAGCTCATCGAAAGGATTAAAGAAGATATACAACATCGGGTGATATACATAAGCTTTGAACCAGAGAATGTTTGGGCAAAACGTTTATACGAAAAATTAGGATTTGATGAAGATGGCCGAGTGATAGATGGGGAAGTTGTGTATAAACTAGAGTATTAATCAGACTAGTAGGAAACAAATAATTAGTTAAGGAAACTATCGTTTACATATTGATTATGGCGGTGTAATTCATGAATAAGAAAATTGAAGAGTTTTCTCTAAATGCTTGGCCAGCATTACAGAACTTTGTATATGATGGGTGGCTCTTGCGTTTCGCGAACGGATTTACTAAAAGGTCTAATTCCATAAATCCCATTTATGATGCTAGTGAGCAGAATACTCAAGAGAAGATTCAAAACTGTGAAACTATTTACACAAGTGTCGGATTGGATACGATCTTTAAAGTAACTCCTTTTGTTATACCCAAGAACATAGATAGTATCTTAGATAAGCGAGGTTATGATGTTGTTGACCTTTCAAGTGTACAGGTAATTGATTTATCAGCGATTGAGGAACCCGTAACAACGAATGTAAATATGAAAACTGAAATTAATAACGAATGGATAGATATTTTGAGTGATTTTAATAACCTTTCAGATTCTAATGCAGAAATTACAAAAAAGTTATTTTCCGTGTCATATCTAAAAAAGGGGTTCTTTACACTGTATGATAATTCGGTACCAGTTGCTTGTGGGGCCGGAGTGATTGAACAAAATTATGTTGGACTTTATGATATCGTCACAAATAGTAGATATAGAAATCGAGGGTATGGTAGAGAACTCATTTTGCATATTTTAAAGTGGGCAAAAGTAAATGGAGCAAGTCAGAGTTATTTACAGGTAGTGAAAAGCAATGCACCCGCTTTAAAATTATATGAGGGACTCGGGTATCAAGAGATTTATACATATTGGTACAGACATAAGAAGTTGTTGTAAGTAACTCAAGGTTCCGTCGTTTCGATAGTGAGTATTTCGAGGTTGGCAACATTCCTACTGCGGGCATTCCCCCTTGATAGAAAGAGGTAAAAGATAATGAAATCTATAAGAGTAATTGCCTTTTTATTTGTCGTTCTATTTCTTTTATCTAGTTGTAATAAAAAAGAAACTATAAATGATCTCGACTTTTCATTATATAAAACATCAGAATTGAGCACTGACTCTGGCGAAGCTGGAAAGATAGTTGAAGAAAATTCCGCCATTATTACCTCAAATGATATTGATAGCTATCTATGGGATGGAAAAGTTTTGAAAGTCAATATCAATAAAGTTCATGAAAAGTTAGGGGGGCAATTGAATCAAGGATTTGTATTTAAAATAGATGAGAAGAAGGTTTATTATGGGGCTTTTATAAATCCGTTATCATCATATAGGCCAGATAAGAACGTAAAGATGTTTTTAATTGACATGCCGAATCAAGAACAATTTATAGAAATTTATAGAACTAATAGCTAATATGAGATTTGTAAATATATCATTGTAGGTAATTAAAACGTCTAATAACATATTACTACTGCAGGCAGGTTTGAAGGCGATTACATTGGAGAAGGAAGGGGTAACACTTTGGATAGTGATGAAATCCTGGACCAAGTTGCTTCATTGTTCTCAAGAAGTGAATAGAAGAGAAGCGGATTCAGCGAACAACCTTGCGCGGCAAGCCTATCGGATTCGAAGATATACAAACGCTATTAGAAATCGTGGCACTACAAGAAAAGAAATAGTATCCTTAATCAAGTAATCTCAGAGAGGAAATTCAAATGAAAGTTCAAGGATTCAATCACGTAACAATAAACGTTAGAAATCTTGAAATATCAATAAACTTTTATACAAGTGTTCTTGGGCTAAATATAAGGCATAAAGGAAACAAGGATGCATATTTAGAATGGGGAAGTGCATGGATCTGTTTGATTGAGCAAGATAGTTACAGTGAACATATAGAGAGACAACTAGGAGTAGATCATGTTGCATTTTATATTCCAGAGGATCATTTCAAAGAAGCAGTAAAATCACTCCAAGATAATCATGTAAAGTTAGTAAGAGAAGCAATAAAGCGTGGTACAGGCTGGTCAATCAATTTCTTGGATCCAGATGGAACTCAACTTGAATTACATACATCAAATTTAGAGGAAAGAATGAAGGTATGGAACTAAAAAAGCCACAACATCTGATGACATAACATTTCTGCTTCGACGTTGACGCTCCTTGGTTGCCAAGAGGGATATCAAAGAAGCATATTAGCGACACATTCGATCGGCTGAGTTTAGCAAATGTTATTAAAGACAAAGAGGAGAAGAATTCATGGAACTCGAAATTACTATAAGTGAAATTAATACGTTATTCCAATTACATAATATTAAAGATCAAGTTGTACAATTGCAAAGATTATCCGGAACAACTAATGGTATTGTTTTAAGATTAGAATCCATTCAAGGCAGTAAGTATATATTGAAATTTGATTATCCGAATCAAATTCATTTAGTTGAACAATTGCTGAATACCTATAAAAACTCAGTTTTATTACCGAAAATTCTTTTTACTGCCCAAGATAACTCACATTTTCTTTACACGTTTATTGATGGTACAACTCATTTTAATCGTGGAACAAAAAAGAACTGGTTAACAATATTGGTAAAAGAATTACTCAATAAATATGTTGAATATCATGATAGTAACATATGGGGGAGAATTGAATACCCGCGTCAAACTTGGAAGGAATTTAATGAAATTAGTATCGAGGAGGCCAAAATTAATATTGGAAGTATATTAACAAACGATGATTATAAATTCGTAAAATTAATAGCTAGTAAATTGTTTGATAATGAATTAGAGCAAGGAGAAAGATATTTACTACATGGTGATACTGGAGTGCATAATTTTGTTTTTGATCAGTTCACATTAATTGGTGTAATTGACCCATCTCCAATGGTAGGTCCTCTGATTTATGATTTCATTTATGCTTTTTGTTCTTCACCTGACGACATAAATATCGAAACTTTATTTACCGCATATGATTATCTAAAGGTAGGAAGAATTGAACAATCAAGATTAATTGAAGAAGTGTCCGTTCAACTATATTGTCGTGTGGGTCTAAGTGTAAAGCATCATCAAAATGATTTACCTGAATACATAAAAGCATGGAAACACTGGAAAGGTCTATGTAAGCAATTCACGTAATAATAAGCTGAAAGGTGGATTCGATGGAGTTAATATTTATTAGACATGCTCAAGGGGAACATACCGTCAATTTGCCTGTGAGTTTAGACATTCGAAACCCTGGACTTACTAAAACAGGAATAGAACAGAGCAGAATATTGGCAAATAAATTTATCTTAAAACCTGAAGATATTGTTATTGTGAGCCCTACAAGAAGGACAATTGAAACCGCTAATATATTTATTAATGAAGAGAAGATAAAGAAGTATATAAGTCCATTAATCGGTCCAAGAATGTTTCCACAAAATCCTGAGTGGTTAACTTTAGCATGTGATGAGATTTATTGTAGTGGTGATATTGAGGAACTGTATAAAGAATTTGAAGTGGTTGATTTTAATGAAGACTTATGGACAGAAGGCATAAATACAATCAATGAAAGATTATTTGAAGAACTAGTAGAACGATTTATAGATTGGATTAAGACATTCGAAACCACAGTTTATTTAATAACTCATGACGGTACGATTAATAACTACCGACAAATATTAGAAGAAAGAAACCTTACAAGAACTGATTTTCTGAAAGAAACAGAATGGTATAAGGTAATTTTGTAAGTATTGCCACCACTCAACTGATCCTAGAGAGACCTCCAGTTTAATAAATGAACAAAAATATTCTCAGGCTTATATTAAAGAGTATTTAAATGGTAATTCATTTCTATTTAAGATGATCGAACCTGTAGCCTTGATAAGGAATAAAATTATTTATTATTGCGGATGCCTCCAACATCTTATAACATGATTTCTACTATGTATTGTAAATATCCCTAATAATCTATGAAAACGTCTCTAATTATTAGGGTAGCCAAGAGGAGACAATCTTCGATAAAATTACGCAAGAGGTAACTGACAAAAGGAGGTTCAACATGTCTGAAACAATCAACTATCTATTCCAGAACACATCTCTTCCACTGGAGGAACGCGTAAACGACCTCGTTTCTCGCTTCACGTTGGAGGAAAAAGTGGGACTTATGATCCAATATCAAACGGCCGTTGAGCGGCTTGGTGTGAAAGCGTATAAACATGGTACAGAAGCTGCCCATGGTATGGCTTGGCTTGGCGAAGCGACAGGATATCCGCAACCAATTGGTCTTGGATGCACTTGGGATACCGAGCTTATGCAGAGAATTGGTAGCGCTATCGGTGACGAAGCAAGAGGATTTTATAAACAGAATCCGGAGATTAACGGATTGACGCTTTGGGCGCCTACCGTTGATATGGAGCGCGACCCACGTTGGGGCCGGACTGAAGAAGCATACGGTGAAGATCCGATCCTTGCAGGTAAGCTGGCGTCGGCACTCGTTCAAGGGATGCAAGGCGATCATCCGAAATATTTGAAAGCGATTGCCACACTAAAGCATTTTATTGCTAATAATAATGAAGTAGGCCGCGGAGACCAATCGGTTAGTATTGATCCGCGTAATATGCGCGAATATTATTTGAAAGCATTTGAAATTCCGTTTAAAGAAGGTGGCGCCCAATCCATGATGACGGCCTATAATGCCGTTAACGGAGTGCCTGCGAATCTGATGCCAGAAGTGAATGAAATTGTCAAGCAAGAGTGGGGCATGGACGGTTTTGTCGTCAGCGATGCTTTCGACGTGTCTGGTACGGTTCGCGACCATGGTTATTTGGAGACGCATAAGGAAGCCGTTGCCCGTTCCGTGAAAGAAGGCGGCATCGACAGTATCACTGACGATGGAGAGTTGATGAAGCAATCACTACGTGAAGCGTTGGCTGAAGGACTGCTCACAGAGGGAGACTTAGATGTGGCCTTGCGTAATACGTTCCGCGTTCGTTTCCGTTTGGGTGAGTTCGATCCTGAAGAAGACAATCCATACGCTGCTATTGATGAGTCAATTATTTTACATCCAGACCATGCTAAGCTATCGCGTGAAGCTACAGAAAAGGCTGTTGTTCTTCTGAAAAATGAAGGAGGCATATTACCGCTACAGGCAGATAAGCTGAAAAAAGTCGCTGTTATTGGACCACTTGGTGGTACCGTATATCGAGACTGGTACAGCGGTTCCCTGCCTTATGTGATTACGCCATTGCAAGGTATTCAAGAAAAGCTGAACGCACATGGTGGACAAACGACATTCTCTGGTGGTACAGACCGAGTTAAGCTGAAGTCGAAGCGCAATGGACGTTATGTTCAAGTACAGGCTGGCGAACAAGCTGCTCTGGCTGCAACTGGAGATGCTGGCGAACAAGCTTCTGTATTTGAATTAACGGATTGGGGCTGGGACAGCCATACAATTATCGCTGAGAATAACGGACTTTACCTAACAACGGATGACCGGATCATAAAAGCCTCAGCTGATAAAATATGGGAGTGGTTCACGAAGGAAGTATTCCTTGTTCGTCCTTCGGAAGAAGGACCTGATCAAGTAACCTTCTCAACATGGAATGATACGCCAATTACGGTTAACTCTGATAGCGGAGATTTACTCGTAGGTAGCGGTAGCGCTGAAGAAACCGCTAATGAGATTAATGTAGCGGGTGCGGCATCTGTGGCAAATGGCGAAGAAGATAAGATTACAGCCGATGTCTTTGAAATGGAGAAAGTCACGGACAAATTCCAGGCAGCAAAAGAAGTGGCTAGCGATGCGGATCTGGCTGTTGTATTTGTCGGCAATCATCCGCTCATCAATGGTAAAGAGACGGTCGACCGCCCGGACATCACACTAGCTGAATCCCAGGAGCAATTGATTAGAGAAGTTCTATCAGTGAACCCGAACACGATTGTGGTCGTGGTGGGTAGTTATCCATTTGCTCTGAATTGGGTGGACGAAAACGTTCCAGCAATTCTTTACACCACTCATGCAGGTCAAGAGCTGGGGAATGCCGTAGCTGATGTACTCTTCGGTGACGTAAATCCAGCAGGACGTCTGAATATGACTTGGTATAAATCTGTTGATCAGCTACCAGAGTTTATGGATTATGACATTATTAAGGGTGACAGAACCTATCGCTATTTCAAAGGAGATGCACTTTATCCGTTTGGACATGGGTTGTCCTACAGCACATTCCGTTATGATGGTTTAACCCTTGATCGTAAGCAGGTTTCTGTGGATCAAGATCGTGAAATCTACCTTACAGTTCGTGTGACCAATACCAGTGACTGTAAAGGAGAAGAAGTGGTGCAGCTGTATGGACATGCAGAGAATTCTCGTGTTAAACGTCCGTTGAAGCAGCTACTTGCTTTCCGTCGCGTACTGCTGCAACCAGGTGAAACGGTAGACGTGAGCTTCAAGCTACCAATGTCCGAGCTAGCGATGTGGGATGTTACTCGTGAGCGCTATGCAATCGAAAACGGAACATACATCTTTATGGCTGGTTCTTCTTCAGCAAACTTGCCGCTGAATACTGCGCTCGATGTACAAGGCGAAGTTATTCCGCCGCGTGATTTGAAGCAGTCTGTGAAGGCGATTAACTATGACGCTTACGAAGGCGTGCTGATCGATGAATGTAGGGAAGGCGGCAGCGCTACCAAAGTGAAGGAACAATCCGGATGGATCTCTTTCGAAGACGCTGAGTTTGGCGCGAGAGTGAACACAGTGAAGCTTCGCGCAGCAGCTCAGACGGCAGCATCAGTCGAAGTTCGTCTGCAGAGCCCAGAAGGTCCGCTTGCGGGTCGAGTAGAACTGTTGGCAGGTGGTGCCCAAGAATGGCGTGACTATACTGCTGAGGTGAGCGGAGTAAGTGGACGTCAGGACGTGTTCTTTATTCTCAATGGTAAAGTCTCACTGAGCATGGTTCAATTTGTGTAATCGACCTCAATCAATTATAAAAGATTATGAAAAAGAGCGAGTTCCCTTTTGGAACTCGCTCTTTTTTGAGGAGGATATATGGAACTTGATTTATACCGTAAGATAGACGGTCTCTCTTGTTGCCATTTCACGTTTAATAGTGATATGCGTGGCATCAATGAAGTTGACTCGGCCATTCAAGACCGCATAAAATAAACAAGAATAAGAACACTTGTACGATGAATGGATAAAAGGTAAAATATAGATACAATTGAATCTTGGGTGGGCATGGTTTTCCTTCGAAAGGAGGTGAAGCCATGGAGGTAAAAGATGCATTGACAATTATGTTCCTATTTGGAATGTTCATTCTTGCTCTTTTAACATACATTAACAGCAACAAGAGAAAATAAAAACCCACCCAAGATTAGAAGCAAAAGGTGGGTTTTTGTTCCTATGTGACTTTGAAGGGATTTAACCATCCAAGCCAATTGTACTGACCAAGTGTTAGCTGCACTTGGTCTTTATTAATCATATGATAACACAATCAAGCAATTGCAACAAACGGAAAATAACTAATGAGTAAAATGAATTAACGATAAAAAAGTTCTCCATAAACGATATATCATCGTTCATAGAGAACTTTTCTTTGTAAGAAACGAGGTGTCAAGTTAAGCTGTACTTGTCATCATCCATCACACTAATTTTACTCAAATTGCAGGCATCACATTCCCACCACTAACTGGGATATATGCCCCCGTGATAAAGCTTGCAAGATCGGATGCAACGAAAGCTACGACGTTTGCAATTTCCTGATCTGTACCGCGACGTTTCAAGGGAACGGTTTTGTTGTAATCTTCACTAACTTCAGTGTGATTGTTTCTGTCGTTTTCACTAATGGTCCAACCTGGTGCGATTTGATTAACGGTGATCTGATGTTCACCAATTTCCTTAGCAAGGACTCGATATACGCCGTCCATACCTCTTTTCCCAGCAACATAAGCAGATTGACCAGGGGCGTTCTGCATAGAACACTCGGTATTAATCCCAATAAATCTTCCTGCCTTACGCTCGATCATAGCAGGTACAAATGTTTTAGCTAAATAGACGCTTTGCATAACGCAGGTATTAATCTGACTCGCATAATCTTCAAGAGATTGATCTAGAACAGATTTCCATTCATATTGAACAACAGCATTAGCAACAACGATGTCTACGTGGTCGAAATGTTCAGCGATCAAATTCTTCATTTGGATGATATCATCAAATTGTGTAACATCTGCTCGGACAATTAAAGATTGTCTACCTATGGATTCAATTTCTTGCTTTAATTCATTTGCCTTAGTCTCATTACCATGATAATGAATGATTATATTCGCTCCGCACTCAGCAAGTGTACGGGCCATAACTCGACCAAGCTGTCCCGTTGCTCCTGTGATTAGTGCAGTTTTCCCCGTAAGATCGACCTGTAACATATGATTAAGCTCCTCTCGTAGCACCTATCTATTTATCAATAACTTAGCTTAGAACGCCCAGTTCCCTTTGGCAAAGATTTGTTCTTCCTTACCATCATCAGTTAAGCCGAAGATGTCCATCTCAGCAGATCCCATCATGAAGTCTACGTGAGTTATACTTTGATTCATTCCCTTGGCAGCAAGCTCTTCTTGACTCATTGTCTTTCCGCCTTCAAGATTGAACGCGTAGGAGCTACCGATGGCAAGATGACAAGATGCATTCTCATCAAACAAAGTGGTGTAATAAAGGATATTACTTTGAGATATAGGAGAGTGGAATGGCACAAGCGCAACTTCTCCTAAATAATGTGATCCTTCATCCATGTTCACTAAGCGTTCCAGCGTATCGTATCCTTCTTCAGCACTGAAATCGATGATACGACCATTCTCGAACGTAATAGAGAAACGATCAATAATATTACCACCATAACTTAATGGCTTGGTACTGCTGACTGTACCATTAACTCCGGTCTTTAGTGGGGCGGTGAATACTTCCTCTGTAGGAATATTAGCTACGAAGGAAATTCCTTGTTCATTCACACTACCAGCCTGTGCCCAAATATGACCTTCAGGGAGCTCGATAGTTAGATCCGTACCCGGTGCAACGTAATGAAGACTGCGGTACTTCTTACTATTAAGTTCATTTGATTTAGCTTGAAGTTTGTCGATATGATCATGCCAAGCTTGAATTGGGTCTGGTTGATCTGCACGGACTGCTGCAAAGATCGCATCCCACAACATATTTACTTGATCTTCTGGTGCTGCATCTGGGAATACTTTGGCTGCCCAAGCAGGGGAGGGAGCCGCAATCCCGTTCCAGCTCATTTTATCGGCTTGTTGATATTGACGGTATTTATACATCGCTTGACCGAACGTACGTTGATGATTTGAAATACGCTCAGGATCAATGCCCTTCAGAAGATCAGGACTACTAGAGATAACCGTTAGAAATGCAGCACCTTCCTCAGCGAGTTCTACCATTTCGCCAGCATGCCATGTTGGAGCTTCAAGAAATGATTCATCTGAAGCTAATTCATAGCGCATACGGGATACAGCTTCATCGGTATATTTCACTTTCACGAGTTTAGCACCCGCTTCATATGCTTTCCGTGTGATTCGTCTCACTAGATCTACAGAGTCAACCATAGCGCTTATTACAAGTGTCTGACCCGGTTGGATATTTACGCCAATTTGCACAGCTAATGTAGCATAATTATCACATTTTTCTTCAAAATTCAACATGCTGTCATTCCTCCAATATGAGTAAAAATTTATATAGCCCAATTCCCATTACGGAATACAGGTTCTTCAGTACCGTCTTCTGTAATTCCGTTGATATCCATCTGTGCTGAACCAATCATAAAGTCCTCGTGTGTTACGCTTGTATTCAATCCATGTTGTGTTAGTTCTTCTTGAGTCATATCCTTACCACCCTCGATGCAGAATGCATAAGCACTTCCTATCGCAAGATGGTTCGATGCATTCTCATCAAATAACGTATTGTAATAGAGAATATTAGACTCTGAGATCGGGGATTGGTGAGGTACAAGGGCAACTTCACCTAAGTAATGAGAACCTTCGTCGATAGCGACTAGACGCTCTAGTGCTTCTTGACCTTGTTCAGCCGTCACCTTAATGATTCGCCCATTCTCAAAGGTAATAGAGAAGCGATCGATGATATTACCTCCATAGCTAAGTGGCTTTGTGCTACTTACTGTTCCATTAACACCTGTTTTCAGCGGTGCAGTAAATACTTCTTCTGTAGGCATATTAGCTACAAAAGTATGTCCTTGTTCGTTTGTACTGTCACCTGCAGCCCAAATATGACCTTCTGGAAGTTCTATCGTTAAATCTGTACCTGGTGCGAGGTAGTGAAGTTTTTTGTATTTTTTAGAATTAAGGATCGCTGATTTAGTCGCTAATGTTTCTAGATGATGTTGCCAAGCCTCTACTGGATTAACCAGATCGACTCGTACGGTATGGAATATAGCTTCCCATAGCTTCTGAACTTGTTCTGTTGGATCAAGATCAGGGAATACTTTAGCTGCCCATTCTTCAGAAGGTACAGCAACGATAGACCAACTGAATTTATCAGACTGTACGTATTGACGGTATTTAGCTAAAGCTAGACCTCTAGTCCTTTGAGCATTTGTAATTCTTTCCTGAGGTATTCCCGTTAGTAGATCAGGGTTCTCTGCGAGAACGCTTAATACCGCAGCACCATTCTCCACTAGCTCGATGATTTCTCCAGCATACCATTTTGGTGGTTGATTAAAAGTCTCATCCGCTGCTAATTCATACTGCAGGCGAGTAATAACTTCATCACTCCAGTTGACTTTCACTAACTTAGCTCCCGCTTCATAAGCTTTCTTCACGATTAATCGAACAAATTCCACAGAAGTTATCGGTGCATTTACGACCAGTGTCTGACCTTTCTGTATGTTTACGCCAATACGAACAGCGATGTCGGCATATTTAAGTAACTGTTGCTGAAAATCCGTCATATGTAATCCTCCAATATAAATAGTAACCACAATCTATATTGTACTAAATTGGTAAGAAGAATGAAAACAGTCATGTATTTAAGCTATAAATGGTATACTATATGTACATCTTTGAAAATAAAGGAGATCATTATAGATGAACATACATATTGAACATGTTGATATGAAGCGTAACGAGGATGAACATTTCGTAGGTCATACTGTATTTGGTATAGAGGGGTATAAAGATACCTTTGAGATTACCTTTTTCAGCAAGAGAGGAAAGGAATGGGATTATAGCCTTAACTTTCACAAAGAATCAGGAAGTGAAGAAGAATTATTCCGCCTAGACCAATTGCTTGAGGAAGATGATGACATTTACAATCAATTGCTAGATGCGGCGATTGATTCTCAGGAATTAAGTTCAACAGATGAATCCGAGATTTCAGAATAATTAGAATTACGAATGTGTATATGTACTAACCGTGTATAATCACGGTTTTTTTTATTTTCGAAACACTTGATTGTGACAAAGAAACCGCCCACTAAAAAGGCGGCAAAGTAAGCTGGCATACCTTACTACATTACTTTACTTTTCTCTATCTGCGATCACACGATAGTTTTCAGTTACCGCTATGGCCTTACTCCCATTTAAATAATGTTCGTCTCCAACTCTCCATGTATGACTCTTTTTGTTCTTTCTACGCATATATACATAATTTAACGGCGATGTCGCGTATGTTACAAACCCTTTATGCATACATTCTTTCAAAAAAGTAACATCTTCTCCTACTGAACGATCTGCAAAGTGAACTTTTTTTAACACTCGTCTTCTAAATAAAATAGTACCGCCCTGCACAAATTCTAAATACTTATTTTTTTCCTTGGGCGACCTAACAACAAGCTTCTTGGTAGCTTCCAGGTACACAAGACAAGCATGCTTTCCAACAATATCACTTTTCGTGCGTATAAGCGCCTTTACCTGCTCCATTAAGTAAAACGGTGAGTAATAGTCATCATCATCAAACTTAGCGATTATCGGTAATCTAGTTCTGGAGATCCCACTGTTTAAACATTGCCCTAATGATATTTTTTCGGGTATTTTATATACTGTGACATTATCGTAGGTTCGTGTTTTCCGTCGGTATTGTTTCAGATTCATGCTGTCATTATTAAGAATGATGATTAATTCTTTATTTCTGTATTGTTGTCTTCTATAATTTTTAAGTATATTATCAAAAAATTGAGGGCGATTTGTGCATGTGATTATAGAAACCCCAACTGTACCCGTTGCTCTACCCAAATTATCACCCCTTTCTTAAAGTCTTACAACATATGAAATTGATTAAATTATGGTGTCGGCTTTAAGACTATCCTTCGTCTTTCGAATCATTGAATAAATCATCCAACCCTATGGAAAAGCTAAGATCGTGCGTATGGAAAGTTACTGCACAAATTTGATACTAAAGGGGTGCTTGTCAGTGGCTAAGCCAGATGATCGTTCAGATAATGTTGAGAAACTTCAGGAAAGTGTCCAGAATACGATTGGGAATTTCCGTGAAGCAGAAGATTACTTGAACGAATTCGGGGATGAAATTCCCGTTGAAGAAAGAAATACAATTGAAGATAAGAATGAACGACGAAAAGAAAGTATTCGTGGATTCAGATCTGAAATTAAAGACGAAGCTCAGGGCTCACAAAATCAGTAAGTGTGTAATCATTGCAGGGGGTCCATGGACTTCCTGCTTTTAATCTTTTATGATGGAGTTACCTGTTGGAGAGGTAGAACATCAAGAAATGTTAGGAGGCTGTTCATGAGAACAAGATACATAGCAAGCTCTTCCCTGATTGTGATGGGAATCGGCTTCATAATTACATTATTTCTACCACAAAATATAGCGATTCGACTGTTACAGGGTGGGTTTGAAGCTGGATTGGTTGGAGGATTCGCCGATTGGTTTGCAGTTACGGCTTTATTCCGTCATCCGATGGGAATTCCAATTCCACACACATCATTGCTTCTCAACAATCGCGATAAAATTGTAAATTCATTAATCTCCGCTATGGAGACGGAACTCCTGAACAAAGAAAGTATTAAACGCAAACTAAGTCAGATGAAACTATTTAATAATATATCAGCTGGCATTTTCAAACTTATTCGCAAACGTGAAATTAGGGAGAATGTTATCCTTTCCGTGAAATCAACGGTTGAGAATATAGCACTTGAGAATGTAGCTTCTTTCGTACAAACAGCCCTAGTTGGCTATGTTAGAAATAAAGAGCTAGAACCGCTTATAGCACGAGCTGCTATTTCCGTCGTAGAGAGTGAATATGATGAGAAAATATTAGACTATGTTTTGAATTATGGTAAGGGATGGGCGAGCAAGCCTGAAACAGAAGTGTTACTCGGTAATTTGGTACATAGTAAATTAGAGCAGTTACAACTCGGTGGCATGAAAGGATTCGCAGTCCAAGCATTCCTAGGTTTTATGAGCGAAGACAAGTTAGGTTCTCTCCTCACAGGCTTATTAGTTTCTTCAATAGAAGATCTCTCCAAACCGGAAAGTCAATATCGTGAGCGTATTATTTCAGAAATTAGAATGCAATTAACTACTGCTGCTCTGAACCCTGAAGTAACGATCCAGATCCAAACATGGTTGAATAATAAGCTGTCTGATTCTAATACTCATGGTTTTATTGTAGAACAGTTAGAAGAACTTAGGGTTCAATTGCTACACAAACTGGATGAGGAAGTTAACAATGGCGGTCGTATAATTGTATCCTCATACCGTTGGATCTCGAATATTCTTGTTAAGCAAGAACAACGGGTTCAGAAATGGGAGCAAGGTCTTCTCAATATCATAGTAAATCTTGTGGAAAAAAATTATTATCGTTTGGGTCTATTGGTCAAAGATAATCTAGATCAAATGGATGACCAGACTCTTGTACAAATGTTAGAAGATAAAGTAGGAAGTGACTTACAATGGATTCGAGTGAATGGTGCGATTTGCGGCTTTATTATCGGGTTATTCCTCGCTCTTCTTCATATGTTGGTATAAAGATGAATCACACTTAGAGCCTGTTAAATAAGAGGAGAGATTAGATGAGACAATCAAAGCTAGGTAGTTCTGATCTATGGGTAAGTGAGATTGGACTGGGTTGTATGTCAATCGGTTCGGATGAGAAGCAGGGTATTTCAATTATCCATGAAGCCTTGGATCTTGGCGTTAATTTTCTAGACACGGCTGATCTTTATGATGATGGTCAAAACGAAGCCATTGTAGGGAAAGCTATACTCGGACGCCGTGATCATATCATTCTCTCAACCAAAGTAGGAAATCGACGGATTCCGGGTCAAGAAGCGTTAGCATGGGACCCTTCGAAAAAGCATATTTTAGCATCTGTTAAAGATAGTCTTAGACGACTTCAAACAGACTATATTGATCTTTATCAGTTGCATGGTGGCATGATGAATGATCCAATGGATGAAACCATTGAAGCTTTTGAACAACTGAAGCAAGAAGGACTTATTAGATATTATGGGATTTCTTCGATTCGTCCGAATGTTATTCGTGAATATGTGACTCGTGCCAATATTGTAAGTGTAATGAGCCAATATAGTATATTAGATCGTCGACCAGAAGAAGAGATATTACCATTGTTAGCTGAGAATGATATCAGTATGATAGTACGTGGACCTGTTGCTAGAGGGATTTTATCCCCACGTGGGGACCAGAAAATAGTAAAAGGATATCTGGACCACCATACGGATGATTTAAGAATTCTTCATGAGCAGTTACAATCGTTAGTTACTGAGGAACGAAGCCTAGCTCAGATTGCATTACGGTATGTATTGTCAGATCCAGCCGTAGCGGTTACTATCCCAGGTGCAAGTTCAATAGAGCAATTAAGGCACAATATTATGGCTAGCGACATAAGCCCATTAACGGAAGATGAAATAACACTTATACGTAAGGTTAGTAAAGCTAATTTATATACAGACCATCGCTAAATTAATAGTCATTATTTAAGCTGTATAAGCGATGATGAAAGTGATTCTTGAATTAAGCTTGCCCTAGGGTAAGCTTTTTTCTAATTATGATGATATGCTTATAAATACAATGTTGACAAAAGAGGTTGAGGTAATGGAATTAGAAAAACAACATAGATTAGGCCAGCAAGGAGATAGTTTTTGGCAGGGAGTAAAAGATTGTGTACCTACACTGCTTGGATACTTAAGTATTGGATTTGCAGCTGGCGTAGTAGGGAACACCTCGGGTATGAGCTTGACTGAAATCGCATTAATGAGTGCATTGCTCTATGCTGGCTCAGGGCAATTCATCGCAGCAGGGATGATCGCAGCGAGTTCACCTATATCTGCTATTATCTTTACAATATTTTTTATCAATTTACGACATCTATTACTCAGTGCTGCTATAGCCCCACATTTCCAAGGGAAGTCTGTCATACAAAATGTACTGATTGGCTCTCAACTAACGGATGAGACTTTTGGGGTCGCGATGAATCAGGTCGCGAGTGGAAAACCTTTAGGTTATCGTTGGATGCTGGGGCTGAATATCACGGCATACTTGAACTGGTTCCTAGCAACGGTAGCTGGAGGATTACTAGGGAAATGGATTCCTCATCCAGAGAAATATGGACTAGATTTCGCCTTACCCGCTATGTTTATTGGACTTCTCGTATTACAAATGAATCATAGTAAGAAATTTGTAACCCAAGTCATCGTGGCGTTAAGCTCAGTCCTGATTGTGATCGGTGCTAGCTATCTCATACCTGGAAGTATGGGTATTATCATGGCAGCTGTTCTAAGCGCTACTATAGGAGTTGTATATGAACAATGGAAATCAGATGGTACATCCTCATAATTATACTGGGATCGGCACTTGTTACATTTATCCCCCGTGTACTCCCGCTAGTCTTACTTAGTCGTATGAGAATCCCTCCTGGGCTTATTAGATGGTTACAACATATCCCGATTGCAGTTATGGCCGCATTAATTGCACATGAGTTATTTCTCTATGATGGTCATTTCTCAATAGTTAATACTCGACTAGAGTGGTTAACTGCCATACCTACATTTGCAACTGCTATCATCACTAGAAGTTTACTCGGTACCGTACTAATCGGGCTTCTATGCATGATGTTACTAAGATGGTTATTTTTATTATAGTTTGTTGACAAGTGATTGCACGCCATCTAAACTAAGTAATGATAATGTTTATCATTTAAATTTGAAATATTCATATTAATCATTATTGGATTACATATTAGTGTGAATAATAGGGAGGAGCAAGACCATGGAATTATCTCAACTCATAAAAGAAAGAAGATCTATTCATATTTATGAAGATCGTGAGGTATCATTAGATCTTGTGAAGAATCTATTGGATACGGCGGTATGGGTACCTAATCATCGCATGACACAACCTTGGCGATTCGTCATTGTTCATGGTGAAGGACGTAAGCGTATTGCAGAGATTCAATCGAAAGGAAAAGCTCAGGATTCAACTAAGGCGCAAGAAGCTAGCTTGGCATTCTATAATCGAATGATGGACGTTCCGATGTATATTGCAGTTGTAATGAAAGAAAATCCTGTGATTAGTATCAGGGAAGAAGATTATGCATCAGTAAGTTGTATTATTCAAAACTTCAGTTTACTATCATGGGAACAAGGATTGGGTTCAGTCTGGAAGAGTTACGGGTTCATGTATGAAGCAGGCTATCGTGAAGCACTCGGAATTCAACCAGGAGAAAAAGTCGTAGGAAGTATCCATGTTGGATATGCTAGTCAAGTTCCAAATGCTCAGCCTAGAACTCCTGCATCAGATCTAATTACGGTTATTGATCAAGCATAATTTTGGTTTGAATCATTGCATATTTAATATTGTAAAATAGATCAAACCTATGAAACAATAAGAAGTGAGTTCATCACAACTTAACGTTACATAGGTTTCTTTAATATCAAATAGAATTTGGAGTGTGAGAGATTAGATGAGCAATGAAACTAACAACGTAATTCAAGCTAACAATGATAGACTTATGCATAATGATTATACGTCAGCGACTATTCTATCGACGGTCACGAATTTCATTATGAACCATGACAAGCCATTCACGCATACATATCGTACATATATTCGCCTGAGAGAGAGTGGTCCACAGACTCTTCATTTCTGGCATAGTAATGCTGTTGACTCAACATGGGATATGGGACAAATTGCTGCCGCTAGTGATTTAGGTGGAAAGTGGAGAATTGAAGCTGCTTTTGTAGCTGATGGTGGAATGGAGCCTAAGGGCGATGTTGTAAAAGGCTCTCAAGTTCCACTTACGTTTGACGGTAATATTTCGAAGATCGTTCAATCAGGAGAGAAATTTTGGAGTGATGAAGTTCAGATTGATATTCCAGCGGGTCATTTTTTAGCTTTTACATGGAGTATTACGACAATGTCTTCTGGGAAAACAATACCGTTTAACACCGAAACATTACTAGCAACTGTATATGATGCTCCAGGTATTCTAGCAGATCAAGAATCTTCCAACTCATATCAAGAATCGGAGAATCAATTAGTAGTTCCGACCTTCATTGGTTATAAGAAACAAGTAGAGAAGCAACTTATTTTCTTAGGAGATTCGATTACACAGGGTGTTCGTACCGCCAAGGATCAATATGAATACTGGGTGGCGCGGATTGCGGCAGAACTTCCTACTACTACAGGTGTCTGGAATATTGGTTCTGGATGGGCTAGAGCCTATGATGCAGCCACCGATGGGGCATGGTTATACAAAGCTAAACAAGCAGATGAGATTGTCATCGTATTAGGTGTGAATGACCTGGGTACTGCCAACCGGATTGCTACACAACTGATGACTGATTTAACAACGATTATCTCAACCCTAAAGATCAATAACCCATTAATCAATATCATATTGTGTACAGTACCTACCTTTAACTTTACTGATGAACAAGAAAAAGCTTGGCGTAAGGTGAATGATCAGATTCGTACCAAGCCTCCGATTGGGGTAGATCGTGTTTTTGATATTGCCGAAGTATTGTCACAAGATGCTCCTAACGATCATCAACTAAAACCAGAATATATGACTAATATGTATGATCCACATCCTAACGGAATTGCTGGAAAGGCTATAGCAGAAGCATTCTTAGCGTGGTATTAGATCGTTCATATCATAAATGATTAATAACATTAATTAATTAAATAGCGAAAGGAAGACAGAGTACATGTTTACTCTGTCTTATTTATGTTTTGTATTTTGTCGTTTGGTTAATACTTCATATGCGGATTGATTGTAAGTAAGTTGTGTTGGAGGTGAGGATGTTGGAACAAGCTGATTTCGCAAAAGCACGCAAAGCAGAAGCTAATTATCATAATGAGCTTTATCATGAACATGAGATATTAGAAGCGGGTTCGTGGATGTCAAAACCCAACTCATTAGTGATGGAAATGCTAGATCGATTGTTAGAACATAAAGAACGAGTGAATGTGCTTGATCTTGGTTGTGGAGCGGGGCGTAATACGATTCCAATGGCTATGCGCCTTAAAGGTACGGGAAGTCAAATGTTAGGTACTGATCTATTAGCTGAAGCCATTGATAAGCTTCATGAGAATGCCCTAGAATATGGCGTTACTGACGGAATACAAGCTGAGGAGGTTGATGTAGAACTGACGAATATTGCTGAGAATCATTATGACTTCATCGTAGCATGTGGTTGTCTTGAGCATGTATCGTCAGAAATAGCGTTGGTGAAAGTGCTGAATCGAATGAAATTAGGTACGAAGTTAGGTGGTATCCACTGTATTACGATGAACACGGATGTGCAAGAAGTAGACATAGTATCCGGTAGGGAGCGTGAGCCCCTAATTGAACTGAACTTACCCATGGAGAGAGCTACAACAATTCTCCAAGAAGTGTATGCCGAATGGAATATACTTGAGCATAAGACCGTCATTCGCTCGATTGCTGAGGACAAATATGATACACCTACACAATTTCGTTGTCATTGTATTACGCTCGCTGTGCAGAAGATTAAATAGAGGTTGAATCGTTGTGAACAAGAATTAACCACGCCAATGATCTAAATCCTGTCGACGTGGTTAGAAGATGGTGCTATAAAATTAGTCGACTTTTAGGCAAACGGATCGGATGGAGTTATTTTAATAGCTTCTTTACCAACTTTACTTTATCGCCATATGGAGGAAATACAACCTTTAAATCGAACTTCGTACTTTTCTTCAGAATGCTTTTAGCATGTGAGAAGGTATCAAAGCTGTATTGTCCATGATAAGCACCGATTCCAGCGTTACCCACACCACCGAAGGGGAGATACGTATTCGCAACATGTGATATTGTATCATTTACACAGCCTCCACCGAAGGAAACTCGACCTAACACTTCATTCTCGACCTGTTTATGCTCTGTAAATAAATATAAAGATAGCGGTTTAGGGTGGCTTTGAATCATTTGTATAGCTTCCTCTAACTTGTGATATGTCATGATGGGTAGAATGGGACCAAATATTTCGTCTTGCATCGCAGTATCTGACCAAGATTCCGTAGCTAAAAGGGTAGGCTCAATGTATAGATCGTCCTTATCTACATGACCACCAAATAAGATGTTCGCTTCATCTTTATTTATGATAGCAACCAACCGATCAAATTGTCGTTCATTGACAATCCGTCCATAGTCCTTGCTGGTTCTCGCATCTGAACCATAAAAATTCGTAATGACATGTTTCATTTCCTCAATTAACTGTTGTTTGATATCTGCATGGGCTAGAACGTAATCAGGAGCAATACATGTCTGACCTGTATTCAACAACTTCCCCCATATAATACGTTTCGCTGCCAAGGGAATATTCGCGGTTCGATCCACAATGACTGGGCTTTTCCCACCTAATTCTAGTGTGACGGGCGTAAGATTCTTAGCAGCTGCTTCCATCACAATCTTTCCAACGGGAACACTACCAGTGAAGAATATGTAATCAAATGCCGCATGTATAAGGATAGACGTGGTTTCCTTTTCTCCTTCAATGACTCGAATGTATGATGGGTTGAAGGTTTCTTTGATCATTTTTTTAATGATAGTAGTGACGGCTGGGGTATTCTCAGATGGTTTAAGTACGATACAATTTCCAGTTGCGAGGGCTCCAATAAGCGGTTCTATGAGTAATTGAAATGGATAGTTAAATGGACCAACAATTAACACGGTACCGTAGGGTTCTTTTACAATATAACTCTTAGACGGGTACTGATGGATAGGGGTTCTTACTTTCTGCGGCTTCATCCATCGTTTCAAATGCTTCATAGTATGACTAATACTACTTAAGCAAAAACCAATCTCTGTTGCGTATGCTTCAAATTCACTCTTTCGTAAATCGTCATATAAAGCTGAGATGATCTGCTGTTCATAACGTTGAATTGTTACTTTCAATTTGCTTAATTGCTGTAATCTAAATTGAATATTACGAGTTTGTCCACTATAGAAAAATTGTTGATGCTCTTGTAAATATTGATCCATTACTTCAATTGTTAAATTATCCAACTATAATACCTCCTAGACTAACCAAACTATGCTGAAATCGTACTACTTCTGCTGATCGGGGTCAATGCGAAGAAAAAGCTACCGATTATGATCGATAGCCTTTCTTTTACGTATTAAAGATTCTTATAAATAAAATAATCGAAATCTGCATGTAGGTTCTGACCTGATGTATCTTGGCATTGCATACCTACGAATGCACCCGTAAAGAATCCTCCACCTTGAACATAATCATCAGACAGTTTGTACGATTCGAATTTAACTGGGATAGGGGTCCAATTCGTGCCATCATACGAATAATGGTATTGATACTCATGCACGTTCACAACAACTCGCAGATATACGTACTCGACATGTTCTGGAATAACAACTTCATGTCCTTGAAGAGGTTGTGCAAAGTTGAAATGTTCACACGTCATCAATTCAAGAATTCTACCTTTTTCTTCATTCCAAGAGATCTGACAAGATGTCCAGTTCTGTGTATTATAGTAGTTCACAAGACCCGCAGATTGTTGGAAGGTTGTCGGATTAAAGGCAATCTTAGTTTCAGCTTTAAACGTAAAGTGCTGCCAACGTCTTGCTACAAAAGCTTGTGTGAATTTAGATGTTAATGATTCTTTACCGTAAAGACGTAAATGCCCAGGATTATCTTTCAGTGAAACAATATGTTCACCTAGTGGGATACGTAAGTTTTGAAAATGTAGGTTGAGAACATCATCATTAAAGTCATCTTTCTCCGGGAAGTCTCGTTCCCATTTCACTTCTTCGACCTTAGGTCCTTCAATTTGCAACGAGGGTTTATTACCACCTACAACATATGGCCAATCATTATTCCATTCAAGTCTTTGAATCGCTGTTTCTCTACCTAGTGGACAGAATCCCCGAGGATCGAGTAAAGGTTGTCCATCTCTTGGTAAAGGTCTCCCCGTTAAGTGAACCAAGAACCATTCGTCGGTATGCGTTTGAACAATGGATGCATGTCCTGCTTTTTGCAAAGCAATACGTGGATGTGCAAAGGATGAGATCAATGGATTCTCTGAATGAACTTCATATGGTCCTTTTAAGTCTTTCGAACGTGCTATTGTAGCTTGATGTTCAAACTTCGTACCACCTTCAGCAGTCAAAAGATAATAGAAACCGTTTATTTTATACAAGTGCGGAGCTTCTGTTAACATGATATCTGTACCTTTGAAAATAATCTCTGCTTTACCAACTAGTTTACGCTCCGTGACACTATATTCCTGGATAGCGATGCCGTAGAAATTATGATGACCGATGCGATGATCCCAGTTCATGTTAACTAGATATTTCTTTCCATCTTCATCATGGAATAGGGATGGGTCAAATCCTGAACTATTCAAGTAGATTGGATCAGACCAATCACCATCTATCGTATCGCAGTTCGCTAAATAATTGTGACAGTCTTTCCATTGACCCTCAACAACTTTAACGTCAGTGTAGATCAACCAGAATTGATTATTACTATAAGAAAGTTGAGGTGCCCAGATGCCACCCGAATCCGGATTTCCCATCATATTTAATTGGCTTAATCTAGTTAATGGACGTGATACTAAATGCCAATTCTTAAGATCTTTGGAATGATAAATACCTACACCAGGGAACCATTCGAATGTTGATACTGCAATATAGTAATCTTCTCCTACACGACAAATGCTGGGATCTGCATTGAATCCCGGTAAAATTGGATTTTGAATAGTAGACATAGATAAACTCCTTTTTACCCATCTTAAGAACCTCACGTTACACAAGGTTTTGGGTTATAATGACTTTATTATATCAATGGTGGTACACTAATTATATGTCCATAATAAGCATGAATTTACCCAAATCAGTCACATGATAGTTAATGATGTGAAATATATAATAGGAGTGAATATAGTGGATGTGGCATACGAACGAACTACCAAAGAATTCATGCTTCCCGATATGGATTCGACTTTCCGGGTATTCGCCGCACATTGGCGTACGGTAGATCAAGATTGGACCTATCCTCAGCACACGCATCCCATGTTTGAGGTGAATCTTGTCTTAGCGGGAACCCAAGAGATGGTCGTTAATCGCAAGACTTACATACAGAAACCTGGTGATATTCTACTCCTGAATCCTGGAGATATTCATGAGAGTAAAGTGGTTGGTGGAGAAGATATGGCATACTATTGTCTCCATTTCGACGTAGACGAGAGAGCTTTCAGAGAACTATTATGTAGAAATTCGATTTGTTATCAACCTGCAGATTGCAATCTAACACATGCGGTCAGACCGGCATTGGATAAGTTAATCACATTAACTTTGGAGGAGACTAGCGTTCGTGTAGAATCGCGAATGAGAGCGTTATCCACACTTTTTGAGTTATTTGCAGCAATTAGTGATCATCTTTCTAAACAGGAGAGTAATAGCAAATCAACAGCTCATATGTCCCAAATAGCATCTGATATTGCTGCAAGACTAGAGTGTACCGTAAATGAAACCGCAGATACTAGTCTTGGGAGAAGTGATTTTGACTCCGTTGCATCCATTGCGAAAGAAATGGGTTACAGTATGTCTTCTGTGAATCGAATGTTTAATCATGTATTTGGAATGTCACCACGCCAATATTTATCAACATTGATGTTGAAAAAAGCTAAATTATTGTTAATGGAGCCTGAACTTACGATAGAGTCCATATCTGTGAAATTAGGCTATAAAGATATTGCACATTTCAGTAGACAGTTCAAACGTTGGACGGGAGAATCTCCCGGAAAATTTCGTGATCGTTTCTATAAATAGTTGTGAATCCTCATACTAGTTAACTAACAAAACTGTCATAATAGTAATTACTATGTTTGATTAAAGAATGGAGCTATGAAATATGTATCGTAATTTAGAAGAGTGTATCATTGATTTAGAGAAGAATGGACATTTGGTCCGTATCAAAGAAGAGGTAGACCCCTATCTAGAAATGGCTGCTATACACCTGAAAGTCTATGAAGCAGGGGGTCCAGCCTTGTTATTCGAAAATGTCAAAGGTTCGAAATTCCGTGCGGTTTCAAATCTATTTGGCACATTAGAACGTAGTAAATTCATGTTCCGAGATACATGGACATCCGTACAGAATGTTATGGCACTACGCGATGATCCGATGAAAGCATTGAAACAACCTTTTAGCAACATAGGAAGCGGTTTAGCAGCAGTAAAAGCACTCCCTATCAAAAAAATCGGAAAGATGCCGGTTACTCTCCAGGAAATCCAAATCTCTGACCTACCATTAATCCAACACTGGCCAATGGATGGGGGGGCTTTCGTAACGTTGCCGCAAGTGTATTCGGAAGATCCGGACAAGCCAGGAATTATGAATTCAAATCTGGGTATGTATCGTATTCAGCTTAATGGAAACGATTATGAAATGAATAAAGAAGTCGGGCTTCATTACCAGATACACCGTGGAATTGGAATACATCAAGATAAAGCTAATAAGTTAGGTGTTCCTCTGAAAGTCAGTATCTTTATTGGTGGACCTCCAGCTCACACCTTAGCAGCGGTTATGCCATTACCCGAAGGTCTGAGTGAGATGACAGTTGCAGGCTTGTTAGCAGGACGTAATTTCCGTTATAACTATATCGATGGATACTGTATTAGTAGTGATGCTGATTTTGTAATTACAGGGGAGATTTATCCTGAAGATACGAAACCAGAGGGTCCATTTGGAGATCATTTAGGTTACTATAGCCTAACTCATCCTTTCCCTGTTATGAAAGTTCATAAAGTGTATGCGAAACCCAATGCCATATGGCCGTTTACTGTGGTTGGTCGCCCTCCACAAGAAGATACTTCATTCGGCGAACTTATTCATGAGTTAACAGGTGATGCAATTAAGAATGAAATTCCTGGTGTCAAAGAAGTTCATGCTGTTGATGCAGCAGGCGTACATCCATTGCTATTCGCGATCGGGAGTGAACGTTATACCCCATATCAACAAGTGAAACAACCAACTGAACTACTCACGTTAGCCAATCGGATCTTAGGTACTGGACAACTGAGCTTAGCGAAGTATTTGTTCATAACAGCAGAAGATAAGCAGCCATTAGATTCACATCATATCGTAGAGTTCTTATCTTATATCTTAGAAAGAATCGACCTACGTCGAGATATTCATTTCCATACCAATACAACAATAGATACGTTAGATTATTCTGGAACAGGCATTAATAGTGGTAGTAAAGTGGTATTTGCTGCATATGGCGATCAGATAAGAGAATTATGTCATGAGGTGCCTAACGGATTAAAAGGAATTCGGGGGTATGATCATGCCCATTTAGTGATGCCTGGCGTAGTGTCCATGCAAGCATCTAAATTCATCGATTATGCTTCAACACAAGTAGAATTGAAAGAGCTAACGAACGCTATTCAAGCGAATGGACCGATTTCTTCATGTCCGATGATCATACTAAGTGACGATAGTTCTTTTATAAGTTCTAGTATCCAGAATTTCCTGTGGGTTACATTCACACGTAGTAACCCTTCACATGATATTTATGGTGTTAATAGTAGTTATGAGAACAAACATTGGTCTTGTGATAACGTCATCATCGATGCTCGTATCAAGCCACATCAAGCTCCACCATTGGTAGTTGATCCAACTGTAGAGAGTAAGATCGAGCGTTTATTTGCCAAAGGGGCAAGCTTAGGTGTATTGCAAATTTGAATTAGAGCAGGCTTAGCTTAAGAGACAACTGCTAGATTCATCTGTCGTTGTCTTGCTACCGCGAATGTCCCTAACACGTATATTACTTCCAAAACTATTGGAATCACTACTTAATTTATATGCAGGATAGTTCTCCTCAGCATCAAGTTTCATGGATTCATCGAGGTTATGTTGTTGCTTAGGATCCACGAGGAATGGGAACAGATTACTATCTATTTCAACATCGAACTGTTCTGGTTGATCGACGATTAATATCACAATAATACCATTACAACCACAACCTTCAGTATCATAAAATAGTTTAAAGTAACCAGGTTGATCTCCAAGACTCTTCTTTAATCTTTCCTTTGCCAAAGAACTAATATGAAGTTCCATTTTTATTCCACATCCTTATAAGTAGTAATATCTATCTCATATCATCATACTACAATTCTTTATTCCTTAAAAATAATCAAAAATTTTCATATAATAAAAAGAAATGAAGGAGATCAAAAATGGCTGAACCATTAAAAGATATTTATCATGAAACGTTTCTAAGTCAATTTGGGGAAAAAGTGAAAGCAGCATATGATGAATTCAACATAGAAGCATTTGTTAACGATACATTAGATCATGGCTGGGATGAACTTAAATTAAAAGAACGAATTCGCAGGATTACCCATACACTCGGGAAGCATCTACCTGAAAGTTATGATGAAGCATTAAAAGTGTTATTTAGGATTGATGAATCTTGTGTCGGATTTCCATACCTGTTTTTTCCGGATTTCGTAGAAGTATATGGTCAAGCAGAGGAACATTGGGAACTATCTATGAATGCTTTAGAACGATTCACTTGTAGATCATCTGCAGAATTTGCTGTTAGACCGTTTATATTAAGATCGCCAGAGAGAATGATGCAACAGATGGTAGCTTGGGCGCAGCATCCTAATGAGCATGTCCGTCGTCTGGCAAGTGAAGGATGTCGTCCCCGCCTACCGTGGGGGCAGGCGCTAACTATTTATAAAAAAGATCCCGCTCCGTTGTTGCCAGTATTAGAGTTGCTTAAGGAGGATCCCGCGCTCTATGTTCGTAAGAGCGTGGCGAACAATCTTAACGATATTGCCAAAGATCATCCAGCGGTTGTACTTGATACGGCTCGTCGTTGGATGGGTCATCATTCAGATACAGATTGGATCATTCGGCATGGCTGTCGTACCTTGATCCGTAAAGCACATCCGGAGATTCTTTCGTTATTCGGATATGGAACAACAGATGTTGATGAGTCTTTGATCACATATGCTCACTTATCTGCAGAGCCGTCTATACTATCGATAGGTGATTCTTGTGAACTTAGCTATGAACTTCATATTCTTGAAGGTGAACCTGTACGAATTCGTATTGAATATGGGATCGACTTTGTAAAAGCGAGGGGACAGACTTCACGTAAGCTCTTTCTACTCTCAGATAAGATTGTAGCTGGTGGTGCACAGTTGAAGGGAACTCGTACACATCATTGGGCTGACCTGTCAACAAGACGTCATTATCCAGGAGAACATCGAATCACGCTGACCTTGAACGGGGTAGAAGTCGCACATACAGTCATTCAACTTCATTAACCTTAAATGAACAAATTAACCAATTATTCAAATGGCACTTCATCGGTTATTTAATAGCATTAATTAAATATAACGAAAGAAAGAATCTTCCTAATTTATCACAGGAAGATTCTTTTTATTTACATGAATCAAATCATTTAAATTGTTTAAAATTGGTTGATTTTGGCTATATATAAAGTAACAATTTTTTTACTAATACCTTGGGGAGGGAGGAAATGGTTTGATTCGCAAAATTCAATTAACCTTACAGACGGGTAGCTTAATAGCCTCATTCATGTGCTGGGTACTGATATCTTCATTAATGACATATATACAAACAGATATACCACTAACCCCTAATCAATCCACATGGGCTACCGCTATTCCGGTTATTTTGGGTTCAATTTTGCGTATTCCGGTAGGCTTTTTAACGAATCGATTAGGTGCTCGAATGTTATTTGTTATTAGTTTTGTAGCTCTCTTAGTACCGATTTGGTATCTTTCGATTTCTGACTCATTTTTAGATTTGATGATTAGTGGCTTCTTTTTGGGAATTGGAGGAGCGACATTCTCTATTGGTGTTACTTCCCTTCCAAAGTATTATCCTGAAGAGAAACATGGAACGATTAACGGTATTTATGGCGTAGGTAATATGGGTACAGCGTTTACTACATTCGGTGCTCCAATTCTAGCGAATACAATGGGTTGGAGAGCTGCCATCTACTGTTATTTGGTACTTGTTGCTGTATTTGCAATATTGAATTTTTGGTTAGGTGACAAACAAGAAACCAAAGTCAATAAATCTATCAAGGAACAGTTTAGTAAAGTGTCTCACAATGAAAAACTGTGGTTTCTCAGTTTGTTCTATTTCATCACTTTTGGATCGTTTGTCGCCTTTACGGTCTATTTACCGAATTTTTTTGTTAATCAATTTGATCTGGATAAAGTGGATGCTGGATTACGAACAGCTGGCTTTATTGTTCTAGCAACACTATTAAGACCTGTCGGAGGTATTCTTTCAGACAAGTTGAACCCTTTCATGGTGCTCATGTTTGTGTTCGGTGGGCTAACCTTATCTGGTATTTTATTATCTTTTAACTTGAGTATGGTGCTATTCACGATTGGGTGTTTGGCTGTAGCAGTGTTTAGTGGGATTGGTAATGGGGCTGTATTTAAGCTTGTCCCACAATACTTTTCCAAACAGAGTGGCATAGTCAACGGGATTGTAGCTGCAGCTGGAGGTTTAGGAGGTTTCTTTCCACCCTTAATGTTGACTTCACTATACGGATTAACTGGACATTATTCTATTGGCTTCATGGCTCTTTCTGAGGCTGCTCTTGCAAGTCTAGTGATCGTATTCTGGATGTTCTTCCAAGCTAAAATACAACTATCTAATGACATTATTGAATCAACTGCTGATGCGGTTATGGTGACAAATGACAAGAGTATCATCATTTCTGTGAATCATGCTTTCACTCAAATTACAGGTTATTCGCAAGCTGAAGTCTTGGGTAAGACAGCTAATATCCTTAGCTCGGGTCAACATGATCACACTTTTTATGAATCTTTCTGGAAGCAATTACTAGAAAAAGGGCATTGGCAGGGAGAGATTATAAATAAGCATGCTGATGGACATCTATTTCAAGAATGGCTGACGGTTAGTGTAATCAAAGATGATCAAGATATGGTAAAAAACTATGTGGCCATATTCAGTGATATTTCAAAGAAAAAGGAGTGATTTACAATGTCAGGACCTGCCTTAAGAAATGTAGATAGTCATTCTTCGATCCATGAAGCCGCTCTCGAAGAAGCCAAAGAATTAACCGAGTTATTAGGTCAATTCCTTATGAAGAATGAACTGGATAAGGCTTTAGATGTCGCTTATATTATCATTGAACATTGGGAGACGAGAACACTTCAACACGCAACAAGTGAAGAGGAAGGTTTATATAAAGAGACGGTAGAGTCCAAGCCAGAATTAAGGGATTCGATCACATCCTTAACTAGGGACCATGATCTCATGAGATACCTAGCTGGAGAGATTAGGGAATTACTAGCTAGTGAAGGTATTAGTGATAAGATTCTGCAACGATTTCACGCTTTAATACTAATTGATTTGATGCATAACCGAGATGAACTAAAGATGATTGGAGAAGAATTGGAGGAATCGTCGCATGAATCTGATGAAGCTGTCTAGTTCTAAGGATAATTTGCTAGAGAAGCCACTTCAATATATCCATCCAGAGCTATATCTAATACTCATAAAGGAACTAGAACATTTCAATTTGCATCCCTATGATGTAAAGGCTGGGGCTATTTCTAATCAGGTTGGAATCACAGTCTTTCTACGCTACGGAGAGAATTTGTCTCATATGAAGGAACATTATTGGGATTGGAAGACGATTAAAGAGGATCAGGTTGAAGTCAAAGAATACTTTCATTCTACTGGAGAAGATATTAAGAAAGCATTAATTGCGGATTACTTCAAGATGATGAAACCATGAGATTGAAGGAGGGGTAACATATGTCTCTAACCCATGATGAACAGTATCTTGATCTAGATCGAGAGGATTTGAACGCCATTCTAGATATGCGTTTTGGTGAAATTCCATTACAAATCGCTCATAAAATCGCTAGTATACAAGACCTTAATCAGTTGCAAAGACTTATCATAGTAGCTTGTAACGCTCCTGAATGGAATATCTTTCTGGAGGAACTAGATCAGGATGATCAAGCTAATAGACTAGTAGGTGAACGTTTCAATCCTATGGGAATCACTTCGATGAAAGGGTGAAATAAGTGAGCAGCAAACAGAACAGATTACTGCAATCCTTAAAGCATCTAAAACGTGGAGAGAAATTTAACGACGGCTGGTCTGAGGAGACAGTTAAACCAAGAAACTGGGAAGATCTTTATCGTGGACGTTGGCAACATGATAATGTTGTTCGCTCAACTCATGGTGTTAACTGTACGGGATCCTGCAGCTGGAAGGTCTTTGTGAAAGATGGCATCATCACTTGGGAAACGCAACAAACCGATTATCCAACAACAGGTCCTGATTTCCCTGAATATGAACCGCGTGGATGTCCACGTGGTGCCAGCTTTTCTTGGTATACCTATAGTCCTGTAAGAGTGAAATATCCCTACATCCGTGGCGATCTTTTAGAATTATGGCGATCTGAAACGAAACAAGGTCATGATCCCGTAACAGCTTGGTCGAATATTGTAAACGACCCTAGTAAGAGAGAGCTTTATGTGAAAGCTAGAGGTAGAGGGGGACTTGTGAGAGCAAGTTGGGAAGAGGCGTGTCAGATCATTGCCGCATCTTGCATTCATACAATCAAAGCATATGGCCCTGACCGTATTGTTGGATTCAGTCCAATCCCTGCTATGTCCATGGTAAGTTATGCTGCAGGTACCCGCTTTTTATCATTAATCGGAGGTTCCATTCTGAGTTTCTATGATTGGTATGCCGATTTACCACCTGCTTCACCGCAAATATGGGGAGAACAAACCGACGTTCCTGAGAGTGGGGACTGGTATAATGCTAAGTATTTCATCATTTGGGGAACGAATTTACCTCAAACGCGTACACCAGATGCCCATTTCATGGTAGAAGCACGTTATAACGGGACAAAAGTAGTCGGTGTCAGCCCTGACTATGCGGAATATGAGAAATTTGCTGATATTTGGCTACCAGCTAAAGCAGGAACTGATGGAGCATTAGCGATGGCCATGACTCATGTCGTTCTTAAGGAATTTTATGTAGATCAGCAGACTCCTTACTTTCAAGACTATGTCAAAAAGTTCACCGACCTACCCTTCTTAGTTCTGCTTAACGAAGAGAATGGTAGCATTCGTTCAGATCGTTTCCTGCGTGCATCAGATCTTAATCACGATTTGGAACTAGCAGAGTGGAAAACACTTGTGTGGGATTCGTTAACAGAAGCTCCCTATGTCCCTAACGGGAGTCAAGGTTTTCGCTGGGATAAAGGAAGTAAGTGGAATCTCGATCTAGAAAAAGATGATGGTACGGTTATTCAACCTGTATTAACATTTATTGATGCTTCGCAAGAAGTCCTATTAGTAGACTTCCCATATTTCGCTGAACAAGAGGGAGAGATCGTCCAACGCGGCGTTCCAGTTAAACATATTCAAAGTGAATCAGGCGAAATTCTTAAGGTAGCTACTGTGTATGACTTAATGTTGGCTCATGTGGGTATCAACCGAGACTTAATCGGAGATTATCCAATCGATTATAATGACGTCAAACCTTACACACCGGCTTGGCAAGAAGGTATTACTGGTGTGAAGAAGGCACATGTTATTCAGGTTGCTAGAGAGTTTGCCGAGAATGCAGCCAAAACAGGTGGGAAATCCATGATTGCTATGGGTGGGGGAACGAATCACTGGTATCATAGTGATCAAATTTATCGTGCTATTCTAAATTTGGTTCTGTTGACTGGATCACAAGGTGTCAATGGTGGTGGCTGGGCTCACTATGTTGGACAAGAGAAGGTTCGACCACTCGAAGGCTGGCAACAGGTAGCTTTTGCTGGGGACTGGACTAAACCCTCAAGATTAATGAATGGTACATCATTCTTCTACTTTGCAACCGAACAGTTCCGTTACGAAGCACATGTTAATGAGGAACAACAGACGCCATGGGGTGGACGTTATAATCATATGCATCCTGCTGATGTCAATGCTTTGTCAGTGCGGCTAGGTTGGTTACCGTCATTTCCTCAATTCTCTCAGAACTCGATCGATCTCGTACGTGAAGCAAGAAAGAATGGTGCGAAGACGGATGAGGAAGCCACCCAATATATTGCGAATCAGGCAGCTAAAGATGAAATACAATGGTCTATTGAGCATCCGAATGATCCGCGCAATTTCCCGCGTGTCTTCTTTAACTGGCGTTCTAATCTCTTAGGAGACAGTGGAAAAGGCCATGAATATTTCGCCAAACATTTAATTGGTGCCGATAATCAAGTCATGACGGATACGACACATTCATGGAAACCGAAAGATGTCCACACTGATGAGGTTCCACCTGAAGGGAAAACAGACCTCTTCATAAGCATGGATTTCCGCATGACGAGTTCCGGACTCTTCTCGGATATCGTGTTACCTGCTGCGACATGGTATGAAAAGTTTGATTTGAGTAGCACTGATATGCATCCATTCGTTCATCCATTTAACCCAGCCATATCTCCTCCATGGCAGGCTAAAAGTGATTGGGATACTTTCCGAGAAATTGCCAAGGTATTCTCTGAAATGGCTGAGAAGCATCTACCCGCAACAGAAGATGTCGTCATGTCACCACTTGCACATGATACACCAAATGAAATAGCACAAGTACACGGTAAAATAAAGGATTGGCGCAAAGGGGAAACTCCTGCTATTCCGGGAAAAACGATGCCGACGTTTCAAATTGTCCAGCGGGATTATCCAAACATCTATCAGAAGATGATTACAATTGGTCCGAACATCAAGAACGGATATACAGTCAAAGGCGTAACCATTCCAGGCGAGAAGGTATATGGACAACTTATTGAACGACTGGGTGTCTCAAGAAATGATGGGGTTGGTAAAGGATATCCTAATTTATATACGGATAAACAGGCGATAGAAGCAATACTACTGATGTCCGGTGCCACGAATGGTCAAAGAGCCGTAGAAGGATGGAAGTCTATGGAGGCTAAGACGGGTAAGAAATTAACCGGAATTGCAGAGCCACGCGAAGAAGATGCTTATACACTCCAAGATATAACGATTCAGCCACGTCAGGCAATATCTGCTCCAGTATGGAGTGGATTAGAAAAGGATAATCGGCGGTATTCTCCATTTACCCTTAACACGGAGTATAGCATTCCTTGGAGAACATTAACGGGTAGGCAAAGTTTCTATCTAGATCACGAGATGATATTGGACTTCGGTGAAGCTCTTCCACTATATTTACCGCCGTTGGAACACGTACCCTTCCTCCGAGGAGAGAAGGAAGTCCCTAACACTGGTAAATCGATAGCTATAAGATATTTGACTCCTCATCAGAAATGGGGAATTCACACCATGTTCACGGAAACCAACCAAATGTCTACACTATTTCGTGGCTGGCAGGTTGTCTGGATGAATGAGAAAGATGCTGCTTCGATTGACATCAAAGATAATGACTGGATCGAATTGTATAACCGGAATGGTGTTGTCGTAGCAAGAGCGGTTACAACTTATCGCATACCCGAAGGTATTGCTTATATGTATCATGCACAGGATCGAACCATGGGTGTCCCCGGTACTGCGATTAATAAGAAGCGGGGGGGTACGCATAACAGTGTGACCAGAATTACGGTGAAACCAACGCATATGATTGGTGGATATTCACAACTTAGTTATGGGTTTAATTATTATGGGCCTACAGGCAATCAGAGAGATACCATTACGATTATCAGACCACTGAAGGAGGTAGACTGGCTTGAGGATTAAAGCACAAGTCGCAATGGTGATGAACCTAGACAAATGTATAGGTTGTCATACTTGCTCTGTCACCTGTAAGAATACTTGGACCAATAGACCCGGCGCAGAATATATGTGGTACAACAATGTGGAGACACGTCCTGGACCTGGTTACCCTAAAGAATGGGAAGATACTCATAAGTATAAAGGGGGATGGGTGCTGCGTAATGGCAAACTAACCCTTCGCGCAGGGGGACCAATTACCAAGCTAGCGAATCTCTTTTACAATCCTGATATGGCTCAATTAGATGATTTCTACGAACCGTGGACTTATGATTACGAACATTTATTTGATAGTCCGAAGAAGAAGAACCTTCCTGTGGCTCGTCCTAAATCAATGATTACGGGAGAATTTATTGATAAACCGACATGGGGTCCTAACTGGGACGATGACTTAGCAGGCGGTAGCGAAACTGTACCACTTGACCCTAATATTAAGAATCTTCATGAACATATCGCGATGGAATATGAGAAGACGTTCATGATGTACTTGCCACGAATTTGTGAGCATTGCTTGAATCCGTCTTGTGTCGCCTCATGTCCATCAGGAGCACTCTATAAGCGTGATGAGGATGGCATTGTTCTCGTAGATCAAGATGCTTGTCGTGGTTGGCGTTTCTGTATGAATGGTTGTCCTTATCATAAAGTGTATTATAACTGGAACACACATAAAGCTGAGAAATGTAATTTCTGTTATCCGCGGACGGAAGCGGGTCTAGCAACCATATGTTCTGAGACCTGTGTAGGTCGTATTCGCTATATCGGTGTCGTTCTCTATGATGCGGATAAAGTGAAGAGTGCAGCCTCTGTGGAAGATCCCAAGGATTTATATGAATCTCAGCTATCTGTATTCCAGGATCCCTTTGATCCCAAAGTAATCGAAGCTGCAAGACAAGCGGGTATCACCGATCCCTGGATTGAAGCAGCACAACAATCACCTGTATACAAATTAGCTATGAAATGGAAAGTTGCACTGCCGCTACATCCCGAGTATCGGACACTTCCGATGGTGTGGTATGTACCACCGCTAAGCCCTATTATGAATCATATAGAAGAAGATGGACTTCAAACTGACAATTATATTCCGGCAGTTGATCAAATGCGCATTCCTATGGATTATCTAGCATCATTGTTATCAGCTGGAGATACCCAAGTTATCCGTCAAGTATTGTTGAAAATGACGTCTATGCGTGTTCATATGCGGCAAAAGTCAGTTGGGGGAATGGATGAACTTAAGTATAGCAAGTTACTAGAAGAATCCGGTATGAGTGTGGAAGATATTGAAGATATGGCCCGTTTGTTTGCTGTTGCTAAATATAGTGAACGGTTCGTTATTCCGACTGGAAGAAGAGAAATGGATGACAATCTTCATTATAAGCAGGGTGCTTGTAGCATCGAGGACATTGCACCACCTGAAGGGTTGGTCTCATATCCATTTAAGAAAGGGGTGTAAGCTTTGAATGAAGAACAACGCTTGATCTTAGCCATTGTATCGCGTGTTGTCGGATACCCAGACGATGCCTTCTTTGATGAAAAAGACGATTTACTTCAAACGATCCAAGATGAAATTCAGCAAGAAGATGTCAAAGATCGGTTGCTTGAAGCATTAGAACCTCTATATAAACTATCTCTCCAAGTGCTTAGAGAAGCATATGTAACGACATTTGATTGGACGGAAAGTACGGGACTTTACTTAACCGCACATGAACTTGGAGACAGTAGAGATCGAGGAGCTGCCCTCATTCTCCTACAACACATCATCGCTGATGCTGGATTCGAACTAGCTGATGGGGAGTTGGCTGATTATATGCCAGCTCTTTATGAATTAATTGCTGTTGCTCCTGATAATGTTCATTTAAAGGCGATTCAGCTTCGCCTCTCAGTCGCAACCCATCGGATTGCAAAGAATCTACCTCAGGATCATCCTTATAAATCTACTTACAAGTTAATTGTTAGTGATGTATTAGGTGAACCTACAGCCGAAGACATACAGAAGTTGGAGCAATCGAGGGAACATACGGATATGGAAGATATGCCATATCCTATCTTGTATGGTATGGATGGTATGGCCAAAACAGATAACCCTAATAACCCTATGTCTAACATGAAAATGTGTCAATGAAAGGAGATTTATCATGGCTGATATCTTTTGGTGGGTCATCTTTCCATATATCACTTTAGCCATTATGATCGTAGGGCTACTGTACCAATTCGCCTTTCGCCAGATGACATGGACAGCACCATCCACAGAGATTTTTGAGAAAAAGTGGCTTCGAATCGGTTCTAGGATGTTCCATTGGGGAATTATATTTGCCTTTGGCGGTCATGTTATGGGTGTGTTAATCCCCCGTGGCGTGTACGAGGCCCTTGGTGTATCAGATGAGTTATATCATCTATTCGCTATAATAGGTGGCGGAATAGCTGGCTTAATGGTTGTTGCAGGACTTATTTTCCTACTCATTCGGAGAATAACGAATAACCGTGTACGCATGCATGCCAACTTTGGCGATTACTTCGCAGTAATCATGCTTCTAATCATTGCTGGGATGGGAACGTATATGACTCTTATTTATAATACTACCGTTACCTCCTACGAATATCGAACTACAATAGGCCCATGGTTTAGGAGTTTGTTCATCTTTCAACCAGAATACCAATTGATGAGTGATGTTCCGCTCCTTTTCCAAATACACATTATCGTTGCTTTTCTATTATTCGCCTCAATTCCCTTTACAATGTTGGTGCATATGTTTTCCTTTCCTGCGCGTTACCCGGCACGTGCACCATTGCAATACCGATCAAGATCTCGTTATAAAAAAAGAACCTAAACATGATATAATACTCACAACAGAGAAAAGAAGAATAGGCACCTGGAGAGGAGGCCATATTGAATGACCCAGAATACTACAGTTAAGGATCAGCTCCAAAGGCCACTTCGTGATCTAAGAATATCGGTAACGGATCGTTGTAATTTTCGTTGTAGTTACTGTATGCCAGCTGAGATATTTGGGGCAGGATATGCATTTTTAGGTCATGAGAAATTGTTGACGTTTGAAGAACTGACTCGATTGACTAGCATCTTTACGCAACTGGGCGTGGAGAAAATTCGTATTACCGGAGGAGAACCTCTACTTAGAAGAGATATTCCGAAGCTTGTATCTATGATTAATGAGATAGATAGAGTCAAAGATATCGCCTTAACAACGAATGGATCCTTGCTATCTAAGCTAGCGGGGAACCTTCATAAGTCAGGACTACACAGAGTCACGGTAAGTCTAGATAGTTTAGATAATGATAGGTTTGCGACGATGAATGGTGTTGGATACCAAGTGAAACCTATTCTTGAAGGAATAGAAGCTGCATCCAAGGCGGGTATGTCCGTTAAGATCAATATGGTTGTCAAAAAAGGAACCAATGATAGCGATATTATCCCCATGGCTCACTACTTCAAAGAAAAAGGTCACACGTTGCGATTTATCGAATATATGGATGTAGGAAATAGTAACGGTTGGAAACTCGATCAAGTCGTACCTAATCAATTCATAGTTGATCAAATCCATGCAGTTATGCCATTGGAACCGATAGAACCTAATTATTATGGAGAAGTAGCCAGCCGTTACCGTTATGTAGGAACTGATACAGAGATTGGATTAATTTCCTCAGTAACTCAAGCTTTCTGCTCGAGTTGTACGCGAGCTCGTTTATCTGCAGAAGGACGCCTATTCACTTGTTTGTTCGCATCTCAAGGTACCGATCTTCGGACACCTCTGAGAGAGGGGTTTAGTGATGAGCAATTGATGGATCTGATTAGCAAGGTGTGGAGTAAGCGAGATGATCACTACTCAGAGGAAAGGTTATCTAACACCATAATCCATGTCAACAAACCTGAAATGTCCTATTTGGGTGGATAACGTACTTTGTATTGATTTTCGGCGTATAATGAATTAGGGTAGAGATGTAGCAATAGTTGATAAATCTCAAGGTAAAAGGGAGTGTATCGTATGCGTGAAATGAACTTATTGGATGTCGTGCGTCCAAACAATAATCGTGATCGGTTGAAAGTCATTAAGACTACTGCATCTCGCAAAATACGTCCTGAAGATGAGATGGTTATTCTAATGCAAAGCGCTCGGAACAAATTCAAGAAGACAATAGATTCTGGAAGAATCGAGATTGTTAAAGAACGTGAGTGGACACTACGCTAAGAATTTAGGTGATGATCGGTGGAACGCTTAGATAAGGAAGACATGAGAGAGCGAATCGCTACGGTTAAGACTAGAATTTCTGAAATAGCTTCTGATCCATCGAAAAGTGATTTAAAAGAGTTTTATGTCATGGGGTTAATTACTCCTATTTTAGATGATTTAGGTGCGGATCCGGCAATAATAGTTGGTGGACATGCCGTAGAATTGTATACATCTGGAAGTTATAAGACAGCTGATATAGACTTGGTTATGATTCGTGATGATCTTGCTCGTGATTTATTTGATCGTCTAGGATTTGTACGTGAAGGACGATTTCATTACGTAACTGAGATGGATATTCCGATCGAGATCCCATCGAATGATCTGGCAGGTTCGAAAGATCGTATTGTGAAATTGAATACACCAGATGGTTATTGTTATGTCATTGGTGTTGAAGATCTAATTATGGATCGTCTGAACGCAGCAGAATTCTGGTCCGACGCACGTAGTCTTGAATGGGCAAGGTATTTAATGTCGAGTCAATTCGAAAGTCTAGATTTGGACTATATGAGAAAACGTGCTGAAGCAGATAATCCAGAGTTATTGCAACGACTTGAATTGGAATACAACTGGGTACAAGAAAATATGAAAGATTGAAGAAACCTTGTAATAATTGAGGTTTCTTTTTAAATCCGGAAATCATGTTCACAAAACCCGTATTTTGTACACATGTATATATGAGCATATACGCATGTAGTTCTATCGTACCCCGTTAAAAAATGTCCAATGACAATAATGTGCCCACATTAATGTCATTAATCTCCCTACAATGTACTCTTCTCACAGAGTACAATAAAAAGTTGATTTTTACCAAATAAATAGATTATTTTTTTATTGAAGCTTTATATCGTCAACACAAAAAAGCCACCAACTTGGCGACTTTTTACGTGTATGTGTTTTTAAGATCTCCCAATTTTATTGGTGATTACACTTTAACGAATTGCAGATAATACGCGTAAGTTTCTAAGATATTTTTCCGCTGCCTTTTTATCTTCTTCATTACCATTCGTAATTGCTAATCTCATTGGCAGATGTGAAATTTCCTCAAGATCTCTTTTTTTGTTAAGTATATAAGGGCATTCTAATTCTCCCCAAGTTAATGCATTAAAAGAGTGCTTTTCAAGCTTGTTACTTCTCTTTGGAAAAATCACTATTGAATTGTAATCGTATTCAAAATCAAAGTTGGGCTTAGGCCTAATCTTTTTCTTAGCGTAAATATTCGCAATGTTTAACCAATGTTCAAAATGATATGTCGCTAGTTCCCAAACTAAATGACTCATATATACCATCTTGTTTCCCTATAATCATTATTATTCGTTCTTCTGCAAAAACCACTGAAAACTTCGGTTCGAAATGAGTATGAGGTAATTCGAAATAGTCTCCTGGTATGGCTAAAGAATCATTTGAAGCAGCAAGCAGCCATTGTTTCAGTCGCTGCACATGCCAATTAATGCGCTGTTCTACATCCATGAGCTCGTCATTGTCAGACAGTAATTCCAGTTGACCGGTATCCCAATCAGTGCAAATCTTCCCTAACCTCCAATGAAGGTGATCCTTTTCAATGTTTTCATTCATATGTTTATAGATAAGGGTTATACTATTAATTTTATCGGGAAATATGCTTATAGATCCCCTTGGATAAAGGGGATCTATAAGCATATACCACTGCGTCGTTTGGGGTATCGATGAGTTTATATCTAGCCCAGATACCTTTAAGCTAAAATGAAGAACCCAACTCTGAAACCTTTCAAACCAATACACCTCTTCTAGCTGCTGGCACCCATCTATAATTTCAAGTTGAATACATCCAGTAATTATACGTTCAGGGACTGATTTAATCATCCGAAACGTCCACCTACAATATTAGGAGTTGTCGGATTTTCTCTTTTTGAAAATCCAACACTTGCCCTGTTATTCTTGTCGGTTGTTGCCTCTGATGTAGGGAATTTAGAACCAAAGAGTTTATTCCATTCTTCTGCACTTTCTTTTACTGTGGTCGCATCTGTAGCCTTTCCAGCAATTACAGCTACTTCTTGGATAAGCTTATAGAACTCATCGTATTCTTCAGGAGTAACCCTTCCCACAACGTCATGCTCGGGTACACCATGGTCTTCCATAAAAGGCTTTGTTGGGTGATCGTTAACAATAGCCTCTAAAACTTCAGTTACTCCTTGTCCGACACTACTGATATCATCAGGGCAACATAAGCCTATCAAATGTTCAAAAGGATAACCCTTTGGATATTTCGGCACATCATTCAATCTTCTCCACCACTTTAAAGCCTTAACTACATTGAATAAATTTTCTATAGTCTTTTCCTTTGGGGACTATTCCTTGCTTAGCTCCCTCTTCCGCGGTCTCCGAAATTTTCATTATTCTTGAGCAGCCGGATCAAAAATTAAACTCAAAAAAAGTACCTGAAGGAACGTATGTCTGACCGCTTGATGAAGCGAGTTACGAGATCCAGCTTTTAGTGATAACAACATAAACTCAAGTCTGAAACAGTGCATTCGTTTGATACACTATTACTGTAATGTTAAGAAATGTGACACAAAAATTCCAAAACCTCCTTTTACAATGAATGAATACCATTAAAAAGGAGTGACAAGCATTGCGAAAACTTCCTACAAAATCAAAAGAGAAATCTAAATTCAACCGGTATCCAAAATGGATCGCTGCCGGCATGATTCTGACTCTCACCGCAGCTCCGGTTGCATCAGCTGCAACTGTCTCCCTGAACACAACCACCTCGGCTCCTGCTCCTCAAGTCACCTTCCGGCTGCAAGAATCGACAATCGCTCAGATGCAGAACGCTATGAAATCCGGAGCACTTTCGAGTGTCGAACTAACTGCTATGTATTTGAATAGGGTGTACGCCTATGACACAAGCGGAATCATGCTCAATTCTATCCCCGTGCTCAATCCCAATGTATTAGAAGAAGCTGCAAAAGCGGATCAATTAAGATCTCAGGGTATTGTTACCGGTCCATTGCAAGGAATCCCTTACACAGTTAAAGACAGTTACAAGGTTAAAGGGCTTACTGTGGCTTCAGGATCCCCCGCTTTTAAAAATTTAACAGCAAAGGACGATGCTTTTACAGTCGGGAAAATTCGTGAATCCGGCGGTGTACTGATCGGTAAAACCAACATGCCTCCAATGGCAGCTGGGGGAATGCAAAGAGGTATCTATGGCCGGTCTGAAAGTCCATATAACAAAGATTATTTAGCAGCCGCATGGTTCTCAGGTTCATCAAATGGTTCAGCTGTCGCCACGGCTGCCAACTTTGCTGCCTTTGGAATGGGAGAAGAAACTGTATCATCCGGAAGATCACCAGCCTCCAACAATGGATTGATTGCTTACACACCTTCACGCGGTCTGATTTCAATCCGCGGCAATTGGCCGCTTTTCCCGATCCGCGATGTTGTCGTTCCCCATACTAGAACTGTAGAAGATATGCTTCGCTTGCTGGACGTTCTTGTGGTTGAAGACCATATCACTAAAGGTGACCTTTGGCGTGAGCAAGATGCAGTTCAGTTACCTTCTGTCAGCAGTGTTCGTCCCGATACTTATCTCGAACTGAGGGATACAGATGCTTTGAAAGGTAAGCGTATTGGTGTTCCGAAAATTTATATCGGCAAAGACTATGGAGGCACCAAGCCGATAGAGATCAGGCCTTCTATTCTGGCATTGTGGGAAGCAACAGTAGCGGACTTAACTGCGCTGGGGGCAGAAATTGTAGAAGTGGATTTTCCGCTCCAAGCAAACAGCGAGCAAGATCGTGTTACAGCAATAACACCGGAGGAGCGGGGGCTGCTACCGGCCAATTGGATAGGAACAGAGTTTAGCTTAATCAATCCATATGCAGTTGAAACGTTCCTCAAAAGTGTTGAAGATCCGAACTTCCCATCCTGGGCTAATATCGATCCGGCCACAGTCTTCCCGAATCCTCCTGATTCAGTCGATGCCAAACAGGGCAATGACCTGGGCAGATATAATGCATTAATCGAGACTGTTAAACAAGGAGTTACTCCATATGAACAAATACCACAATTTAGCGAGGGACTGCAAGGGCTTGAAAAGGTCCGGAAAATTGACTTTGAAGATTGGATGAAAAAAGAAGAACTTGATTTCATCGCCTTCCCGGCCAATTCAAATATCGGCAAGTCGGATGCAGACGTGAATGAGTCTTCCTATGACGAAGCCTGGGAGAATGGTAACTATTTCTCCAATACGAACTATGTTCTACGTGAATATGGAATTCCAAGTGTGTCTGTAAGTATGGGGGTGATGAAGGATACGGGCATGCCTGTCAATCTAACCTTGGCAGGTGCAGCTTATACCGACAATGATCTGCTCACATATGCATATTCCTATGAACAGGCATCGCACAACCGTCCGATTGCAACTCGTACGCCTCCGCTTCAGAATGAGACCATTTCATACAATTCTAAAACATCAATCACTCCTGCTAAGCGGCTCGAGAAAGATACTCCTGTAATAACATTGAATGCTGCCATCAAAGAGGAAGATCTTGTCTTAAACGGATCAGTCACCGATCAGAGTAAGATTGCTGAGCTCCGTGTCTATGTCAATGGCACTCGAGTAGAGACGAAGCAAAATCTCGCCAATTGGTCATCCACATTGTCAACTGCTAAATATAATCGGCCTGATGCCTTTAAGGCAGATACATTACATGTTCTTGCCCTGGCCAAAGATATTCATGGAAATACCTCTGCTCAAATTGCCTCTGTGGATTTAACGCCTTAAGATACTCACATCTATTAACCTGGTAATTGAAATGAAACAGGGGTAACCAGAAATTATCTGGTTACCCTATGTTTCATTTATTCCTCTTCCAAGAACATCTCTAGAGTGAACCAGAAAACAACCCCTTCATCCGTATTACAGCTGCCGCAGGATTGACCATGATCATTTACAATCTGTTTTACGATTGCCAGTCCCAAACCTGAGCCTGACATGTTCCGGCTTCTGCTCTCTGCAACTTGATAGAAACGGTCCCATATCCGCTGCATGTGTTCTTCCGCAATCGAATTCCCCTGATTCTTTACAGCAACGCGTACGGTTTGGGACGAAAACTCCTCTACACTAATAGTGATTGTACTTTCAGGATACGCATGCCGAATGGCATTACTAATTAAATTTAACATAATCCTTTCCACTAACACAGGATCTACATACACGATATAGTTCTGCTCTGCCTTAAATACGAGCTCCAGCTCACTTCCATTAAGCTGTTCTTTCATCAATCTGATAACCCGTTCCAACAGTTCCTTTAATGAACAAGCTTCAGGGTGAAACAAGTTCATCTCCGAATCGTACCGCATTAACATCAACATATTGAGAATGAGTTCTTCCATCCGCTTGCATTCATCGATAATCGTATCGGTGTATAACCTTTTTCTATCCTCAGCTACCCTATCCCTTAATCCTTCAGCATAACTTCGAATGATGGACAAAGGTGTTTTAAGTTCGTGAGATATATCCGAAATGAAAGCATGTTGTATCCGCTCAAGTTGCTCTTTTTGTTCAATATCAGAGAGCAATTGACTGTTCATCTCACGCAGCTGGGAGAGGGCAACATCCAGTTTGCCGGCGAGACTGGTTAAATTACGAGACAACATCCCAAATTCATCATTACACTGCAGAGGTGTAATTACAGAAAAGTCCATGCGTTCTAATCTTTTAGCCATATCATTGATCTTCAGCAGTGGTTTCGCCACAACCTTTGAATAGAACACCGATAACAGTAGTATGAGTAAAATACCGCCCGCACCAAAGTACAGATAATAAATTCTAAGCGAGGCGTAAGTTGTGTCTAACTCAGCTACTGAAGAGACGACCATAGCTATGCTGGATAAGTTCCCTTCTTCCAATATAGGGTGTAGAAGAATGAGATTTTCTGCGTTACTCCATGGTTCAGTCCATTCTTTAGTAATCGCCTCTCCCGATTCAAGCATCTGCAGCTCAGTATCAGCCAGTGGAAAGTTCCCTATAATCGCAAAGTTAAGGATCCCCTCCCGTATATTCCACTGATCCGCCCGCGGTAGAATGATATGGACAATCCTTCCGGTCAGTACCTGCATGCTGGTTTGTGAATGTTCTGTTCTCCTGGAAATCAGGGCGCCATCATTCTTTGTAATTTGTGTTGAATAAAATATCTCTTTATTTCCCTCATACTGAAAAAGACCAGTTACGGAAATGGTGTCTCCGATCTTTAACCCTGTATTCTCCAGTTCTCCGGAATGCGGGTACACGTATAGAGGAATTGTAATTTCTTGGCCATTTTCCAAAGTAATAACAATCTTGAATGGATTATCGAACAAATAATTCCCGCTTTTGTCCACAACAACAATCTGGGCTTTATTGTCATTGAGAAATGCTGACAAAGCGTTAATTCTATTGAGCTCGTCTGTACTCTTTTCGTATTGATCAGCAAATGCTCGTGTATTTTTTTCAAGGGATTTTAGTTCCCGGTACTTATAGAAGTCTTCAAAGAATACTAGCTGCCCCACGTACATCAGCAGAAACAATACAATAAAAACGGAAGATGTTAATGTGAAAAGCTTAACTATAACACTCTTACCATTCATGCTCTAACCTCAAATTTATATCCGTATCGAGGGATGGTTTGAATCAAATCTGACGCGTTACCGATTTTTGCCCGCAACCGTTTGATCTGGGTATCTACTACCCTTATATCACCGTCATAATTATATCCCCATATCTGATTAAGGATACTTTCACGACTCAGTACAATCCCGCGGTTCTTTACAAGATATAGCAGTATATCAAACTCCTTCGGTCCGAGTGAAATTGCCTTTCCGTTAATTTTGACTTCATGTGCAGGGCGATTAATGGCGAGCTCGGTGCCCTTAATCACCGACTCGCTTGAAGAGATAAAACCTTCTGTACGATCCAGAAGATTGTTGGCCTTAGCCACTAACACCATTGGGCTGAATGGTTTGCCAATATAATCATCGGAGCCCATTTTATATCCCCTAAGCTTATCTTCATCCTCGGATTTAGAAGTCAACATAATAATCGGAATGTTTGATCTGCGCCGGACAGTTGTACACAGCTCCCATCCATCCATGACTGGCATCAGAATATCGGTAATGATCAGATCTATAACATTCTCTTCCAGTAACGAGAGTGCTTCACGCCCATTCTCTGCTTCAACCACATTCCATTTCGCTTGAAAAAAGTAGTCAGCTATGACTTGTCTCAATCTGGCTTCGTCTTCAACGATCAACAAAGTACGTTGGCTCATAATTCATTGCCTCCATTGGATGATGAGTTTGATAAGTTATGTAATATAATATTACATAAACATTCGACCACACAAGATGTTTTTTAAAACGAAACCACTAAAATATAGAATTGTGTAATATTATATGACACAAAAACTACACAGGCGAAAACTATAATCAACTTATCACAGGATGTGGTTATTAAATCATTGGAGGGTCAAACATGAAAAAAATTGCTCAGAAAACACTGATGGTAGCCTTGCTTGGAACCTTATGTCTCCCCGTTTCGATGCATGCCCAAGGAACAATTGCCGATTATAAAACGATGGCCTTTTCAGAACGTTCTGATTACGGGTACACCTATCCGGCTGAATGGGAAAAGCAGAAGTCGGTATGGCTGGCATGGTCGGGTAGTGTTGAACCCAACAAAGTGTCTATTCAAATCATTACAGCTCTACATAAGAAAGTACGTATCGATCTTGTTGTCGAGAATGAAGCTGCCAAAAAAGAAGCTATGACCTGGATGGATTCATATAAAATTGATAAATCAAAAGTGCAGTTCCATATGTATGGAGGAGCCAATATTTTCATCCGCGATCCCGGGCCATTATTCTTAAAGACGACTGACGGAAAACCGCTCATTGCTGATTTTAACTGGAATAATTACGGAGTAGATACAACAAGAGCACCTTACTCGCTATCCCGCGGAGGCGTAGATAAGATTATGGCCAAGAAGCTGGGAATGAAGACCATTACCTCCAGCTTTGTTGCTGAAGGCGGTGGCTTAGAGGTAAATGGCGAGGGAGTTCTGCTTACTTTTAAGGATACTGCATTACAGCGTAATCCCGGTAAGACGCTTGCTGAAATTGAAGCAGAATATTTACGGATGTACGGACAGAAAAAGATCGTATGGCTGGAACGCAGCCCTTTACAAGATCGGCGTTCGCCCGATAATAAGCCGCTGACCGGCAATTATTTTGGCGGCGGGGCAAACGGCCATATAGACGAAGTAGCCAGGTTCATTAATCCAAATACAGTCCTTGTTGCTTCATATCCTAAATCGGCCTTAAACGGGCACCCACTAGGAAAAGCTGATTATCATGTGTATGAAGAGGCCGCCGAAACTCTGCGAAATGCAACGGATGCAAACGGTAAACCTTTCACCGTAATCCAAGTAGAGAATCCTGATTTAGCATTATTCTGGGAGGAACGTATCGTTCCTGCGAATGATGATGAATACAGCCATTTTGGTATTAAAGCCGGTGAGACGGTTTATCAAGTGCCTGCGGTAAGCTATATGAACTTTCTAATCTCGAATCAGGTCGTTCTTATTCCGAAATACTGGCGGGAAGGCCTCCCGCAACATGTGAAGACATTGGATGATCAGTTCAAGAAAACGATGCAGACGGCTTACCCGGGGTATAAAATCGTTCAAATCGACCCACTTGCCGTTAATTTTTGGGGCGGAGGTATCCACTGTATCACACAGCAAATGCCGGCATACTAATAATTCTGTTTTGATTATAGATTTAAGCGTAAAGAGGGCTGGATTAATCCAGCCCTCTTTATCAATACATTTGTGCTCGTCATTCAAACTCAGGTTCTAATATAAATTCTTTCTTATTCTTTGTTGTGCTATCACTTCCAATATAAACAATGAATTGCCCAGGCTCACTTGTGTAATTCATCTTGATTCCATAAAATTTCAGCATATCTTCTGTAATGGTAAATGATACGGTTGTACTTTCTCCTTTTTGCTTTAGTTCCCTGAGCGGTCTTACGACGCTTCCAATGACATCCCTGATATACATTTGAACAGTTTCCGTTCCTGATGTTTCTCCAATATTCTTTATGCTGACTCCCGATCCCCTTACACCGGAGAGTTCTTCCGTGCTGCAACTCCAAGTTCTTCACACGTTCCATGGTCTTCGCCCATAGGATTGAGACTCGACGCTCTCTTGTCCCTTTCGGGTTTATCTTGACGATGTGGCAGGATTCACTTTATGTTAGGGTCTGCTGTTTTGCTCGCACTCCATAGGGAGTTACTTTGTCACAGGGCTTCAACCTTAGGATCTCTCCACCAGTTGCCTGTCAGCTACGAGGTGACTTGGTTCTTACCTCGACCGGACTTGCACCGGCTAGTTGTGCCTAGCTTGGCTAGGCGTAACCCTAGAGATGACGCCCATGTTAGGCGTACATACCAAAAGCATGCGAAAACTAGTTTCACATGCTCCATTTAACTCTCTTCGCTCCTGCTGATTATTTTGTATATTCAGCATCACTCTGTATATATTCTTAGTTGTACGCTCAGAAGAAGGATCCACTGGGAAGAGGTGTTCTTTTTTATAGGTACCGCATAGGATCGTTTTTTTAGGTAAGGATTATCCAAAAGTTATTAACCGCCCTCCAGGGCATGGTACCGCCTTTGGCATAAAATCTTCGCTTTTCTAAATCTTCTGGTCTATCTTTGTAAACACTTTTCGTTGCACTTTCATCGAAAACATCATCTAAGGGCTTCTTTATTTCGGCTTTTTGGAGCACCAGGACTGTCTGAATAAATCGAATGGTTTCACCAGATAAATGTATTTCAAATCGTGTATCAACTAGCCCATCGTTCGGATCATTCCTATCTGAAGGCAATGGATTTAGTAATGGACCTCTACGTGTAACATTGCTGCGCCCATCCATTCTCGGAGAACAGAAATGGAATATTACTCAACTCCCAACCTTTATGTGTGGGATTTGACTCGTTCTTACCATCTCATAGATCTTTCATTTGATATACCGAGTATCTCCGATACTTCTTCATAGAAAGCGCTATCCTTGACCTTTAATCTTGATCATCACTAAATCTTCACTGCCCATAAGAGCCTTTGGAACTGCCCAGAATCTTGGCATATGGACATAACAAAAAGGAGACAGTCTTAAGTAGTCTCCTTTATAATGTTTTATTGGCCAATCAATATAGAAATAAAGATTCATTTTGAATACACGACTCGAACGTATGACACTTTTATTTTCAGAAAACATATTATCTAACTCCTGATAATCGAGCTGATAGAAGTTACACTCTTTTGATGGAAGCCCTAAAAACGAATAGCAAGATTCTCCAAGTAGTCAGACCTTTTCATTCTTACAAGTGTCTCAGGAATATGTCTATGTCTTTCAATAATGTACTTATAACCTTTTTCTGTTGTCAATTCTAACTTCATTACAAAACCTCAGAGATACTCTTCTTCGAAGATTTTTCGTCATCTATACTCCGCACTGATTTCTGATAATGTTTAGGAATTCACGATAGGACCCAGCCTAACAATGGATTGGCATCAAGATTTCGGCCTATTTGTGATACTATTCACTGCGTTGGCTGTAAAAATTGATACTGTTAGCACCATCAAATAAAACCCTTGAATCGTTTTCAATGAATCTTCCCTTAGCTCCTATTTCTAATCCTAATGCAGAATTAATTTGTCTAATAAATGATGCCTTATCCTCTGGAGTTGTGGCATAATCTACTATAACGAATTTTAAAGGACGTGGATCTATAGACTGTGTGGCAATCTTTATTCTTTCAGCAATTGCAATGTTAATATGCTCATCCCTGAAACTGTATCCGATGACAAACAAAGCTTCGCAAAGTTGCTCCATATCACTCATCTTTTTTACAAGTTCTTCATAATAAAAATTGTAAGGTGTTTCTTGTATCTTATCACTTTTCCGTCCACCGGTTATTATTGAAGGGACGATATCAAGCTCTGCAATTCTATTATATATATTATGTTTTCTTATTACTTCATTTTTTATTTTAAAAATCTTATTGTTTTTCATATCTTTAAATGAAGATAAAGATCCATGCAAATGATACAACTTAGTTTTACAATCTTTTTTGCTTTTTTTCACTTTCTCAGGATTGAAATAATAACGAGGCATCTCATTACTTACTGCAAACCACGGTCCAGCTTGATGATAATATTCCATAAATCCATTTTTATCTAAAGCGTTCAGAAGTATTGTCTCTAAGAGTAGATCATAATTTAAAGTGAATAAATCCACGTCATTTTCGTCCTTTATGATGGAAGTGAGCCAACTAACAAAACCCTGAAGTTTCATATTAATCTGATGGATTTTTACATTTCCATTTATAATTTCAAGAATCAGGGCCATATACAGATTGATAGATTCTCGTATGGAGTTCTCATGTTTCATTAGTTCGGATAATTCCAAGCCATTAGCATCAATAAATCTATCTCCATGCAAAGTATTTCTAAAGAAGGATTGGTGGATATGTAAAGCATCGTAGAATTTTTCAATATAAGCTATACATTCTTCAAAATCACTTTTATTGTTTTTATCCAACATGTGATGTTCTATAAATGCTTTATGTTCTGGATTTAAACGATCAAAAAATTTCTTGGTTATATTGGGTAGAGAAAATTCACTATTTAAAGCAACAGATAAACCATTTCCAGTTAAGACCACTATGTTGGTCAATCGAACTCCCCCTACTAATTTGTTTTTTTTTATGAAATGGTCTTTGATTTAAGCATTTGGAATAAAATCTCTATTACTAAGGTTATCTTACCATATCCTTTGGAAGTCGAAATAGATATACATCCGATAAGAATAATGATCTTTTTATTGAAACCTACTAAAATTCTAATTCATATCCCTTATTGAGGTAATCAATATTTATACACAATAGCTGCTGTGCGCATAAACAACAATTTTACCTTCAAAACAGAAAATCCGCGCCCATCGCGGATTCCAAAAGGTCTTTGTTCTTGTGCTCTTACAACTGTTGTTTAATGTTAGCGTGATCCCTTTACTCTTTATATAGATTACAATAAATAGACTGATCTTTATTATCCTTTGTTAATTGAGTATATTGTTTTATTTGTAAAGTCTAACAACATGAGCACTTTCTATTTTATTAGTCTTTTGATTCTTCCTCTATGCTCAATAGTTCCGACTTCAATTTCTGAAATGCTTGACTCATTTCTTTCATGTTTGAGAATCGCACTTCAATATCTGGTGAAAGTCCTTTTATGATGAATTTTTTAATTGATTCAGTTTTATCATAGATACCAAGTTTTCTACCGGATAGGATGAAATTCACGACCTGAGCCAGAGCATATACCTCATGCCTCGTTTCATAGTTGTTAAATCCCACTATATTTAAGGCTGGATCATTGAGTGTACCCTTAATGCTTGATCCATTACTTGTTAGACTACTTTCCCTAAGTTTAACCAATCCAAAGTCAGAGACCTTGATAATATTAGATCCATCATCGTATATCTTTACTAATATATTTTGATAGCTAATATCTCGATGTAAAATACCTGTACCATGGATATAGGAAAAAGCTTTGAATAATTGAGAAATAAGCGCAATACGTTGTGCCATAGAAAGCTTCGTATTGTTCTTTAGGATATATTTCTCTAATGTGGAGTCAACAAACTCCATTGTGTACTCACTTTTCTCTTCGTTATAATTGTTAACCTCTACAATATAAGGGGAATTAAGTTTCCTAAGTTCAAGATATTCATTTTTAAAGCGCTGCAGTTCCTTATCTGTTAAATCTTTTTTTGCCTTCTTAAGAGCAAAATGTCGGTTATAGTGTTTATCTTTAAATTTATAAACAGTCGCATATGATCCCCCACCTATGGATTTAAGAGTAAAACTATCTACGGTCTGCGATCTCTTTACATCAGTTACATCCTGTAAGATAAATGCCGGAGTGTACTCTATGATATCAATACGCGGAAAATCTTCTGGTATTGGACTGCCATTTGATTCTCTTAAAAAACGTCTGCAACGTTCAAGGATATCTTCGTAATGAGGATCAATAATAAAGCGATATGATGAATTACTCAACTGTGCACGCAGTTGGCGATAAATATCGATTAGTTCCGAAAGTTTTCTACTAGGTACTGCATTATAATGCCCTCCTACACCTGGAGTGTTTCTAGCATTCATATATTGAAGAAGATCATTCAGTTCTGTATGTAATCTGGTAAATACATATTTCAGATTCTCGTTAAAAATTCCATCGTAAAGGTCCTCGTACAATGATGTATTATCCGAAGGGGTAATCAAACCAATCTTTTGGTTAAATTTATTTATTATTTTCTCGATCTCAATGTCCGATTTAATTTAAACCAACCTCCAATATTTTTATTTAGTCTCCTTCAATTTAACTTTTATGTCCACAGCATTGATGTGTACTACAAACGTTTGTCTCGTTCGCTGGGTTACCACTTTCATATTACTAAACGGAAATGATTTCAGATAGCCATTTGGCTTTCCAAATTTATTATGGGGTATTTATTCCGAACTGGATAGAGAATTAGCCAGAAATCCTATTGCTACAAATGCCTATATATATGACATGTCTGTTTCTTCTTTTATTGTACTATTTATATTCTTTTCAAAACAAATAAAACAGCTACATAATCCGATAATATTTTTCGCTACTAAGATGTTGTCTGCCAGTAAACTTATTAGAATTACTCCTCGATACAAGCCTTCAAATCTGGGGACTGTCAAAAGAACTACTTACCCAATTAACCGATTACAAAGTCTCTTTAGATACTTTGTAATTATCAGTAAGTAATAGCACCGCCACAATGTAGGAACCTTTATGTCAAAATTCTATAATGTAGGCAGTTTAGTGCATTTTAGCGTGACATTATTTTACCTACATAAAAATAAAAAAAACCTGATTTATCAGGCTTTTACAGATACTGCTTATGTAGGCACTTTAGTGTCATTGGACAAAAAAAGTAAAGGCAACCGATCATAATGGCCGGTTACCTTTGTGTCTTGATTGCACTAACGTTCTCCGTTAGTCATGCATGCAGCGCAAGCGCTGCACCACAAATGATGAAAATGGGACTACAAATCTGTCTATACTGCTACTATGGCTGGGAGAGGAAGGTCGATCAACTATGGTGCCTTAGAGCCCATCCGTTAGTCTGACTCCAACGATCACGGTGCATCACAGATTGTCGCTCCCTATCTATTGGGAAGCACTCATGGGAGATTAATCCTACTCTGATTGTTGCACCAGCCTCTTACCTAATTTAGCCATAGAGAGGATATTTTTAAGGTGGAAATCGTTGTTGAACGAGCATGTGGTATGGATATTCATAAGGATAACATTACAGCATGTATTCTAACGTCGAAGGGAAAGGAGATTCAAACGTTTTCAACTAAAACGGTGTTTTTATTACAATTAATTGACTGGATTAAACAGCATGAGTGTACTCACGTTGCTATGGAAAGCACCGGCGTATTTTGGAAGCCTATTGTTAATTTACTTGAAGCTGAAGGAATTGAATTCTTAGTGGTAAATGCTCAGCATATGAAAGCATTGCCTGGACGTAAGACGGATGTCAAAGATTCGGAATGGATTGCAAAGCTCCTACGTCATGGATTACTTAAAGCAAGTTTCATTCCAGACCGAAATCAACGGGAACTTCGAGAACTTGTTCGGTATCGTCGTAGTATCATTGAAGAAAGGGCTAGACAACATAATCGAATTCAAAAAGTATTAGAAGGAGCCAATATTAAACTCAGTTCTGTTGTTTCTGATATTATGGGCGTCTCCTCTCGCGACATGCTCCGTGCCATTGCTGATGGTGAAGATGATCCTGAGAAACTAGCGAACTTCGCTAGACGCACCATGAAACGTAAAAAGGATGAGCTCGCACTTGCTCTTCAAGGTTATGTAAACCCTCACCAACGGCTGATGATTAAGACCATTTTAACTCACATTGATTTTTTAAGTGACCAGATCGTGATTTTAGATCAGGAAGTCGCTACGAGAGTAGTCCCTTTTCATGACGATGTCGAACGTTTAGATTCAATTCCTGGGATAGCCACTCGAATGGCAGAACAAATCTTAGCGGAAATTGGAACCAATATTAAGAAGCAGTTTCCCAGTGCTGCGCATTTATGCTCATGGGCTGGACTTGTACCTGGGCATAACGAAAGTGCAGGAAAGAGAAAATCTGCTAAAGCTAAAAATGGAAACAAATATCTGAAGTCCGCCTTAGTTGAAGCAGCTCATTCTGTTGCAGCGTCAAAGAACTATCTAGGTGCCATGTATAGACGAACCGCAGCGCGAAAAGGAAGGAAACGGGCAGCGATCTCTGTCGCGCATGCTATGTTGAGAATAGCCTACTATCTGTTAACACGTGAAGAAATGTATGTAGACCTGGGTGAAGATTATTTTGACAAACAGAAGCAACAATCTATTGTGAAATACGCAGTTCGACGACTAGAAAACTTAGGTTATTCTGTAACTATTGCAGAAGTTTCTTAATTCATTAATATACCAATATCCCTTATCTCAGGTGCTGTGACCTTCAAAAAAATGAATGAACCGCGTCTTATTTATGTTTGCCTTTTTACAGTAACTGCAGATTTAATTTTCATGGGAGTTGAATAGCGACTACTCTGAAACTCGAATTACAATTTTCCCAAATGCACCACGTTGAAGATGCTTGTACGCTTCAATGGCTTGCTCAAATGGATAAACTGTATCAATTACAGGCTTTATGTTTAGTTGGTTAAATGCCCTTTGCATATCGTCAAAGGCCTTTTTATGACCGACATTGATTCCATGGATTTTCACTTGTTTTGCAAGCAAGGCAAAGAGGTTAACCTCTGCCATCATCCCACCAAGGAAACCAATTACATAAATATTTCCTTGCATGGCAACTGCTTCAATCGAGCGGTTAATGCTCTCTCCACCAACGACCTCAAGAATATGATCTGCGCCGTTACCGTTTGTGAGCTTCAGAACTTCTTTTTCCCAATCTGGGGTTTTGCCATAGTTAATGACTTCATCCGCGCCTAATGACTTCACTTGCGCTAACTTTTCATCACTGCTCGAAGTTACTATTACTTTTGCACCCAATGCAGATGCGATTTGAACAGCGTAAACGGATACGCCTCCTGTTCCTAATACAAGAACTGTTTCACCTGCCTTAATATTTCCATACTCAACCAAGGAGAACCATACGGTAAGTGCAGCAATTGGAAGTGTGGAGGCTTCTTCGTCTGTCAAATTATTCGGTGTAGATACAGCTGTATCTTCGTCGAGCAACATATACTCCGCAAGCCCGCCATCGTTTGGTCCGCCAATTGAGTACAAAGAATCATCAGGACTAGGTTTTCCTTGGATCCATTTTGTAAACATATGGGACGTTACACGATCGCCGACCTTAAATTTTGTCACTTCCGAACCGACACTTATTACTTCGCCAGATGCATCAGATACAGGTACAAACGTTTTGTTGTTCATGAGATCTGGGATATATACCCCATCAACAATTGCTTTATCGCGGAAGTTTAGAGAAACGGCCTTTACTTTCATGAGAATTTGTTTAGCCCCTGGCTTCGGAGTTTCAATTTCCACCAGCTTAATGTTCTCCAACCCAAGACCTTGTTTTTGCCATGCTTTCATTTCAATCATTTCCTTTCCTTCTTTAAATTTTCGTATTGAATTTGACCTTAGACGGGGAGTTAACGTTGTTTAACGATACAAAGCACCTCCTCAAAATAATATTTACATATTTAAAAATATTAATATGCTTGAGTAAATAAATTTACATATTGCAATTTGTCAAAATGAAAACCCTTAGAAAAACTGAATTCAACGAGTGAATTCAGTTTAACCAAGCGGCTCATTTCTGCAGGAACTTTCCGATTTCATTAATCGCCTGTTCATTCCTTCTGTAATAGGTCCATTTCCCTAAACGTGTAGCGTGAACCAATCCAGCTCTTTGCAGTATGGAAAGATATTGCGAAGCAGTGGACTGATTCATATTCAATTTTTCAGTAATTTGGCTTACACAAACCCCAACCTCAATAAGATCAATCCCTTCTTGGGGCGCAAAATGGGCGGACGGATCTTTAAGCCACTCTAGAATTTGAATACGCGCTTCATTGGATAGAGCTTTAAAAGTATCAATTGGGTTGGTCATGAGATCATTATATATTATCATTTTGCAATATGTCAAATCATTGATTCTCGTCCAGTCTACAACTTTATTTCCTCAGTCTAATACTTTATTTTCACTGAACACTATGGATTCTTAAAAGAGAAAGCACCTCCCTATATCTTATTTTCTTTGTTACAGCTTTTCTACTAGAAAATTCATTACCACATTTTAGAGCAGTGGTTATTTAACTATGCTGCCCGTTAGCTGAACAAAGGGCTACCTCACGGCAGCCCTTTCATTATTGAACTATAGTTCTCCGTTAGTTCAATCCTAAGAACGCAGAGTTTGATAAAATTAACCATTCTTTTTTCATGGGTGGTAACAAATCAGAGTCGCAATACGGTTATTGACTCGTTGTTGCAGATTTCGCCGTTGTCACGGAAGCCGAAGCTTTCATAAAGCCTTTTGGCGACGTAGTTATCTGCCGAATATGGGATCCAACAGTAATGTGCAGGCCCAGCTGGAAAGGTGCGGATAAATTCCAAGATTTTTTTCATGGCTTCCCGTGCGTAGCCCCGGCTCTGATATTGCTTGTCAATCATCAGTCGCAGGATGCAATAGTTACCTTCTGCGATTGACGGGTCTTCATATCCGGTGATTCCATAAGTCAGCATCACAAAACCGACAGGTTGCTCATCCGCGTAAATGGCAAACGGTAATGGATAGCCCCCATTGGTTGCAAGGACATAACATGAAGCCGCGCTTGAAAGATTGGATGCAACGAAGCGGCGTTGGTTTTCTGAAACTTCCAGGTTAAATATGACACGCCGGTTTTCTAGCGTGATTTTTCTGAGAGTAATCATGCAGGGCTTCTCCCTTCATTATCTAAATTACTGAGCATGGATATTGTATTATTAAATTCCAGACTTCGTTGTGCTAATCTGCCAGTTACTTCAATGAAAACAGCAGGCTACCGTAGCGCCTGCTCATTAATGTGTATCATTCAACTAAAGTTCTCCGTTAGCTCAATAGTCTTATGTTTTAATTAGAGTCGCTGCTTATAGTTGTGAGGCTTGCCGAACACCTAATGCAGTGACGTCCCGACGGGCTTAGGGGGCTGAATGTGGTCACTCGCTTCTCAGAGTGACCCGAAGCGTCAATATGGTGTTAGTCGAAGGAAGTTCTGGAAGCAGCCATTGCATCTAACGCATTCTCAAAATAGCTATATACTTCATCTGCAATTACCAGAAACTCTTCAACAAGTACATTATTACTATCCAAGTAACAAGCATAGAGATAATCAACTAAAGCGGAGTCAATCTCACAATAGTTTAATATGGCATTCTTCATCTTAATAATGTCATCTTGCCATACACCTGTATCTTCTAAAATTAAAGAGTATAATGCACGAATTAATCTCTTAGAGTAACCTTTAATATATCTAGTTTTCATTGTGTTATCACTAGCATTAGAAAGTGAACTACGTACACGATCTACTTCCTCCTTGGTCTCTGTATTTAAGTCTAAAATGAACTCTGGAGAAATAATTATCGGTGGTACTTTTTCACCAACGTCATGACCATATATGCAAACACAAATTATCTTAATCCAAAAACCCCACTCATTTGGTTTGCTTAATACATCGTCAATCGAGCAAATTATCGTATCAATCTTAGTTAGTAATGGATATTCTTCCAACAGCCTTTCTTTAATATTTGACAATCTTTCGTAATCAATATCATTGGGATTTACACATACAATAGTAAAGTCTGCATCTGACTTAAAAGGTTTAGCAGTTCCTTTTGGAATCGAGCCACACATATAAATGCTATGAATCTTACCTTTAAATTCGGTAAGTATATTATCTATATACTTATCAACAAAATCCTTATATTCACTTTGTATTACAATTCTTTTTATAACTTTTTCTAATATCATATAGACTCCTCCCAAAATAAAAAACGCCCCAAAGCCAAATGCTCTGGGACGATATTAATCGCGGTACCACCCAGGTTGCTGTATTTTCACACAGCCACCTTAATTGACTATAACGGGTCAAACCGATGGGTATTAGCCATACTCTGGAACTGGCATTTTCAATCAGTACTCTAGGGTTTTCTCAGTCATGAAACCCCTTCCTGTGAAGAGTTTAATGATTTACTTTTGTTCCATCATTGATTTACGGATATTGGTTAAATATTACTCTTTCCCGTCACCTTAGTCAAGAACTTGCTCAAGATAACTCCCTCTATGGAGAATCACTTTTCTCTTAAATGCTCATGTTTACTTAGATTTTGACCAAATTTTTTTCTTAGAAGACAACTTTTTAGTGGAACAAAGTTGTAGATAAAGAAATTAATGGACTTTGTTAATTTACAAAAACTCCTCACCTAGACCACCCAATGCAAAAAGTGGTTGCTTCGGTAAAGTATGGTTGCACCTATGGATCTCCACAATAGCTCACGGAGGTCAACCCATGTCTCACAGAGTCTACGCTCCCACATTCCTTCATTCAACCTTTCCATGAGGTGGAGGTCAGATATGCTGCCCGACAGGATCTTCATCCGTATGTTAGTTTTATTCCGACTCATCCGTGCTTCTGTTGTCTGGTTTGTTTAGGTCATCATTTAGAAAAGCGTTTATGTTAAGCTGCTAACGGTAACTCTGCCATTCGAGGGATATCCTGCATCATCTTGCCTTCATTAAATTCATATCCTTTTTTCAACATGCCAAATAGTACCCGAATAAGCTTGTTACACAACGCGATGAGGGATTGCATCTTCTTCAACGGATTTACCGCTCGTGTTGTGTAATACTTGTGTAGTGCTTTAAACGCTTCATTCTTGGCTACTAACGGCATCATTACACGGAAGAGTAAGGCTCGAAGTCGCTTCCTGCCTCGTTTTGTAATTTTGGTCTGTCCTTTATGTCTGCCCGACGTGTTTTCTTTAAGATTCAGCCCTGCGAGCTTAATAATCTGCTTCGGATGTCGGTACTGACTAATATCTCCAACTTCAGCGAGAAAACCAGCGATGGTGTCTCGACCAATCCCCTTTATCGCTAATAATTGCTGTACATATGGAACTTCCTTTAACAATTCTTCCAATTTTTCTTCTAGTTCTTCAAGCTTACCATGAAGCAACTCATATTGGGCCAACAACAATCGCAGCTCCATCTTGGCCATATCTGATCCTTGTTTAATGCCGACTGAACAGCTGGCTGCTGCCTTTAAATTCTGGATTCGGCCTTGACCAAGCCCTAGTTTTTCAACTTTTCTTAGGTACTGCAACAAGGTATCGTCCGATACTTGAACAAGCTCATGTGGCAGTAGATAAAGGCTCAGCATCTGTATAGCTGACTTACACTCCCAATCCTTAAATACCGTCAGAAACTCTGGAAAATAACGATCCAACCAGTTATGGACACGTGCTTGTACAACACAAAGGTCAGTTGTCAGGTGATCGCGAATTTTTATTGCTTCCCGAAGTTCTGCATAAACTCCCTGTGGAAGGCTAGGTACGGCGTATCTCCCGTCTTTGACCAATTGAGCAATAATTTTTGCGTCTTTAACGTCATTCTTCGTAGGTGAATTATCGTCTAGTTCTTTACTTTTCTTCACATGCAGTGGATTCACCACACCATATTTCACTTGCTTTTCTTTTAGGAAATGTGCAAGGTTCAGCCAGTAGTGCCCTGTTGGTTCCATTCCAACGATAACGTCCTGGAAACATAGCTCCTTTGAGATCTCCCAGAACCAGTTCACGAATAACTCAAATCCTTCTCGGTTGTTTTCAAACGTAATGGGCTTCACAAACTCGACTCCGCGGTAGTCTTGTGCTCGAGCCACATGCTTGAACTTTGCAATGTCGACTCCGACAATTAAGGTAGAAGAAGTAATTTGATTAATGCGTTCATTTTGAGTAGAATTCATTTTGTAGTCTCCTTGGTTTGTTTTTTGGATCCGTTCGCTGGCCAGCTCTGGGACCCAATAACATCATACCAAGGATTCTTTTTGTTTCTCAAATCTCGTTTTCTTCATTATAGGAATGCTGCCCGTTAGTGAAATAAGAAAATAATAAGCAACAGTTACGAACAAAATCATAACAAAATAGACCAAACATATTATATATATAAAATATGTTTGGTCTATTTATTTACATACGTTTCAAGGTTATCACCCTGAGATAATACTTCATCAGGATTCACATTGTCGAATTTATCGATGATCACGTTACCCTTTAAAGTATATTGTACAGCTAAATTTATCGGGATAAAAACATAAAAGTTTATATTTTCTATACTTGTACATATTTTATCCCGAATTATATGGGAGAAATTAAGCGGGATTATTGTATAGAGATAATAAAGTTATTTAATTTTAAGTTAAAAAGATAAGAGCCTTACTACAAATTAATATCTGGAATTAATGCCAGAAAAAAAGCACCAGAAAGTTGCCGATGCTTTAAATCTGTTGAGTGCTTTATAAGGTTCAAGTTGATTTGAACCAACTTGAACCAAAAAAGCTCTGTAAACACTGATATATCAGTGTTTCTATTAACGTTTTGAGAACCGTGGTGATTTACGTGCTTTCTTAAGACCTGGTTTTTTACGCTCATAAAGAAGCACAGGCCATTATCAGCCTGTGCTCTATATTACTTCTATTAAGATAATCGTTTATCTACACCATATTGATAGGGCACACCAAGATTTTCTCTTAATGTCTCTCCATCATAATCTTCATGGAATACACCACGTTCCTGTAAGATAGGGACCACTTCTTCTACAAAACGTTTTAAGTCGGTTTCATAAGCATCTGGTAGTATCCAAAAGCCATCTGCTGCGCCACTTTCAAACATTTCAGTTAGGTAATCCGCAGTTTCTTTTGCATCACCTAATGTTGCAGGATGGTAATCAATCACAGAATGATAAATGATATCGCGTAATGTCCAACCTTCACGCGCCACCTTTAAAACATTCTCAGCACGAGGATCAGAGTAACGGTCGATTTTTACCTTGTCTAAAAGTTCTGGTGCGATCGGGCGTTCTAAATCTTCAGGAGTGAAGCTGATTCCTAATATCATTCCGATATGAAATGCACGTTGTTGTACTATATTTTCATCCATAAAACTTGCGTGACGATCTATTGCTTCACGTTTAGAATTTGCAACAACCGGCATGAGTCCTGCGATAAATTTAATCTCATCTGGATTTCGACCCGCGTCTATCGCAACCTGGCGTAGTGCATTTCTTGTAGCAATACCTTGTTCTATCGTCCACACTTCACCAATCATTGCACTCGCATAGCGTCCTGCAAACGCAATACTATTTGGAGATCCACCAGAGTGAAAGATGACCGGTTGTCCTTGTGGTGAAGGTGGAATTGGCAAGGCTCCATTTGCCTGTATATGTTTACCAGATATATGAACAGGTTTTACTTGGCTATAATCCGCAAATACACCGGTTTCTTTATCAGCTTTTAGAGCATCTTTTCCCCATGTTGCCCATAAGTGCTGTACAGTTTCTACGAACTCATAATGACTTTCATAACGTGATCTACTATCCATTAGTTTTACACCAAAGTTTTCTGCTACCTTTGGACTTGATCCCGTAACAGCATTCCAAGCAATACGTCCACCACTCATTAAATCTATCCCTTTAAATTGACGTGCTAAAGTAAAAGGATTATTCCACTGAGTATGTACAGTTGACGCCACACCAATGTGTTTTGTTTGTTGTAATATTGCAGTGGCAGTAATGATAGGTTCAAGCGTCATCGATGGCACCTCCCTGTTATCATCGGGTATTGCTCCAGGGAAATCACCTACAAATATAAATTGAAATTTACCTTTTTCAGCAAGTTGAGCATAGCGAATATCTGCATTAATATCTGGATAAGTAGTCACATTGACACCCTCACTTTTCCAAGCTTTAGCATTTGCACCGTATGCCCCTGTAAATCCTAAACCAAGCAACATTTGTTTTTTTTCAGACATAAATAAATCCCCCTAATTTATTTTCATATGGTATCTACTTGCTAATATGACTCAAAAATAAATAGACAATAACGAGTCAAACGTTCTATAAATATCTACAATCTTCAATCTTATATTTCCTAATCATTTAATCTGATCTGATTCATTTAAAATACGTGGGTCAACGCCTAGCTGATAATCTAGATTGTTGGCATGTTTAACGAGACAGCTTTAAACATAGCATTGACTAATTTAATGAATTTCAGTAGATCGATCAAAACGAAAATAATACTTAGCTGTTGCTCAGTAAATAAACATATTTAGTATACTAAATAGTTAATCAATTACAACCAATAAAGAACCATCAAATGCCAATTATCCAATATTTCGATTCATAAAGTACCAGCGATCACCTCTGTTATGAAGATTCCCTTTTTTCTTCAGGGTCCTTAATTGTTTAAAAATAGAAGCTTGAGGATTCGTTTCTTCCGTTACTAATAAATTGTTTGTTTTTGAATCGAAACATGAAACAATCTTCTTTGCACTTATTCCTGGGTGTTCTTTTATACAAGTGAGGATAATGTCCTCCATTTTCATTGGTCACACCTCTCCTCTGTTTAATCAAAGTATAATTAGATAGAATATCTATTTTCTGGATAAGGTAAACCCAAATTTCCACGTAAGTTGTTTGATTCATATTCTTTACGGAAAATTCCCCTTTCTTGTAAGATAGGAACGACTAAATCAATAAAGTCATCAAACCCTAAAGGATGCTCCTGTCTTATCAGCAATAGATCCATTGCCCCTGCCTCGTACCAGCTTTGAATTTGATCTGCCACCTTTTCTGCCGAACCAAAAAGTTTTGGTTTTTGTATACGGTAAATCGGCATCAGCGCTTGAAGTTCCTGGAATTTTTCTTCAGCTTCTCTTTCTGTCTGTCCTACAATCGGATTATGTGAAATCGCAAGTAGGAAATCATCAAACGAACGCCCTTCCAACTCCACTCTCCTCTTTAACTCTTGACTAAAAGCTTTTGCATCTTCTAAATTATCAGCTGGGAGAAATACACCGTCAGCATGCTTTGAGGCAATATTCATGAAATCCGAAGAACTTCCGGCTTGAAAAATTACCGGTCTTCCTTGTCTGGAACGGCTAATATTTAAAGGTCCATCTACTGAAAAATAGTTTCCTCTATAATTTAGAGCATGCATTTTTCGATGATCATAGAATACTCCACTTTCTTTATCTCGTATAAAAGCGTCATCCTCATAGGAGTCCCAAAGACCTTCGACAATTTCTAAAAATTCTTTTTTCATTGGATACAAGTCTGCTTTGGAAAGATGTGTGCGACTATAATTTGCTAATCCTCCTGGATTCGAAGTAACGGCATTCCATCCTGCCCGTCCATTACTGATTTTATCAAGAGAAGCCATCTGTCGGGCAACAGTGAATGGATCCGCATAGGAAGTTGCAATTGTTGCAGTAAGCCCAATAGAATGAGTCACCATGCTTAAGGCAGATAAAATACTTACGCCTTCAAACATACTGAGATAATGAGGAATCATCCCTGGACCAATATGGCTGACATCAACTAAAAAGATCGTGTCAAACTTTCCTTCTTCTAATCTTTTTGCTTTTTGTACATAGTAATCGATGTTCTCACTGGCATTAGCGGGCATATCTGGGTGACGCCACCCCATGTAATTCCAGCCTACTCCATCTATAATTCCACCAATTTTAAGCTGTTTTTTCTCCTTCATTTATTTCGCCTTCTTTCATTCTAGTCTGTTAACTATTTAGAACTAAGATTAAATTCTTCCGCCAGTAACTGATATCCCTTTAGCCGGCTTGCTTGGTCAGGATAAAAATCCGCGATCATAATTTCATCTACTAAAGCTTGATTTGCCATCCGCTTTAACTTTTCAGCAACATTGGCTGCACTTCCAATAACAAAACGGTCTTTATTATATTGACGCGCTTCCTTTTCCTGTGGTGTATAAACATACTTACTTGCTTCTTCCGTTGTTGGAAATGAAAAATCCCTTGAACCTGTTGCCATTCTTGCCCACATTAATTCCACTGGACCTGCCAAATAGTTTGCCTCTTCCTCAGTTTCTGCAGTAATAACTCCAATTGCTAACATGCTCTTTGGCTCATTCATATAAATAGATGGCTTGAAATTTTCACGATAGAAACTAAGCATTGGTATAGCTAATCTAGGTGCTAAGTGGGCTGCAAACACAAAACCAAGTCCTTTATCGATAGCGAACTGTACCCCGCCCTGACTGGAACCTAACATATAAATATCAGGGACTATTGATTCATTCCCTGGAACTACTATCTTCTTGAAAGGATGGTGAGCTGGGAAATTTCGTGAAAAAAACGAAAGTAATTGATTTAATTGTTCTGGAAAGTCATTTGCATTAATTGACTCTTGTGAACGTTGTAAAGCTAATGCAGTTAATCCATCTGTTCCCGACGCTCTTCCTATCCCAAGGTCCACCCTGCCAGGATAGAGGGCTTCAAGTAATGTAAAGTTTTCGGCTACTTTCAGAGGACTATGGTTAGGTAACATAATCCCTCCTGAACCTACACGAATATTTTTGGTATGTGAGGCTGCGTGTAGACTTAACAAATCGGGAGATGTACTGATTTGGCTAGGAGTATTATGATGTTCCGTGAACCAGTATCTCTTATAACCTAATCTGTCAGCTAGTTGAACCGTCTCTGTTGAATTTTTTAAACTTTGAATAGGATTACTACCAGGATGTACATGTACAAAATCTAAGATGGATAACTGCAGATCATTATAAAGTTCATCTTTGACCATTTAATAAAACTCCTTTTCAATCCAAGCTTTTAATTATATAAGACTCTTTTTCTTTACAGTTATCAGCTATATAACAAATAAAATATCGAAAAATATAAATACACAGGGTCAACTTATATAGATTATTTCAAAGTGACCCTGTTGTTTTTTATAAAAACATCAATGTGGCGAATTCATCACCTTGTGGTTGGTTACGACACGGTGGATGAAGAACCCCATGATCAGGTTAACTAATGCAATGACCATCGCGAACAAGAACACGTTGTGTGACCCCGACGCCATCGCGTTTGCAATTTCAATCTGCTTGGTCGGGGCGGGGGAGCCGTGTAAATAGTTGTCCATACCGCCTGTAAGGATACTGATTGCAACTGCTGTTCCAATTGCACCTCCTACCTGCTGCAGTGTATTCATGACTGCTGTGCCGTGCGGATATAATTCCGGCGGCAATTGATTTAGCCCGTTCGTTTGAGCTGGCGTCCAAATCAAGGCTATACCAACCGTGAGCCCGATATGCAAAGCAATGATAAATGCCACTGAAGAAGTAGGGGACATCGTTGTAAAGAACCATAACATGACTGTAAGGATAACGAGTCCGGGAATAACAAGCCATTTCGGTCCATATTTATCGAATAAACGCCCCACATATGGTTGGATGATACCGCTCAGTACACTACCAGGCAAAAGCATGAGTCCGGTGATTAACACAGACATTCCTTTACCAGTCTGCAGAAACATCGGAAGAATAATCGTGCTCGACATACTGATCAACATACATGACATTATAAGAAGCATCCCAATAACGTACATTGGATACTTGAAAACGCTCAGATTCATCATCGGATCGCGCATGACGTTCTGTCGCAGTATGAATAACACCAACGCGACGAGCCCAATGGCGATTGATATAATCACAGCCATGCTACTCCAACCTTCAGATCCTTCGCCTGCCTTACTGAAGCCAAAGACAACTCCTCCGAAGCCAATCGTTGACAATAAAACAGATAGCAGATCAATCCGAGGCTTAGTGACTTCGGTGACGTTTTCCAAATATTTAAGTCCTATCAACAACCCAATGACCAAAAGTGGCAGCGAGTACCAGAAGATATAATGCCATGTTAAATATTCTATTAATAGACCGCCTATGGTCGGTCCGGACGCTGGTGCGACCATGATAACCAGTGAAACCAATCCCATCGCCGCCCCCCGTTTTTCTTGTGGATAAATAATAAGAACGGTATTAAAAATGAGCGGAAGCAACAACCCCATGCCTACCGCCTGTAAAACTCGGGCGAACATCAACATTTCAAAATTGAATGCGAGCGCCGCAATCAATGTACCTACGATTAAACTCATGACCGAACCTATGAACAGCTTCCTCATCGAAAACGTCTGCAACAGCAACCCGCTTATTGGCATTAAAATGCCAAGAGTCAGCATGAAACCGGTTGTTAACCACTGTGCGGTTGCAGCCGAAATTTGAAAAACTTCGATTAAATTAGTCAATGCTATATTTAGAGCGGTTTCGTTAAACATGCCAACAGCACCGCTGATGAGCAAGGCTGTCAAGATGGCACGCGTATTGTATTGTTTCTTCATTGTATATCTCCTTAGTCAATTTAATTAATAACAGTTATTTTTTTGCATCCTAGTTTGTTTAAATATTCAAGCAGGAAGGGGTGTTTAATCTATTAGTTATTTTAATATTTCAGCCTTCCGTATTGATAAGGAACTCCCATGTTCTCGCGCAATGTTTTTCCTTCATATTCCTTGTGAAACAAACCGCGCTCCTGTAAAATCGGGACAACCTTTTCCACAAAATCAGCAACTCCATCATAGGCTATATCCGGAACAACCGAGAAGCCGTCACATGCACCAGCCAAAAACCATTCTTCCAAGAAGTCGGCAACTTGTACGGGGGTGCCTGCAACTACTGGATGATAGTTTATGACCCCATGCGCTAGAACATCTCGAATGGATATCCCTTTTTTCAGCAACTCTAAAGCTCTGTGGGAACGTGGATCCATTGGGTTGGCATTTGCCTTTTTCAACAAGTCAGCTGATAAAGGTTGATCAATATCTACCGAATTCACCGATAGTGGTAAACCAACCATGGAACCAAGGTACCTTACTCTACTTGGAATCTCTTCAGGATTAAAACTCATAAGCTGTCTTCGTCGTTCTAAACCTTCTTCTTCCGTTGAACCTATGGAAAACATAAAACCTGCATACATCTTGATGTCTTCGGGATTTCGCCCAAAACGAGCTGCACTTTGTCGAAGTGCTTGCCTGTGTTCACGAGCAGACTCAATGTCATAAGGGTTAGCGTAGACACCAGAAGCGTACCTAACAGCCAATTCCAATCCTTCATCCCCTCCGCCTGCTTGGAAAATAACTGGCTGACCTTGCTCAGAAGGAGGGATTGGCAATGGACCACGCGACGCATAATACTGCCCTTGAAGATTTATAGGCTGAATTTTTTCCATATCGGCAAATTTTCCGCCTTCTACATCTAACGTCCAAGCATCTTCTTCCCAACTTCCCCATAATGCTTGGACAATTTGTATGGATTCATTAGCCATTTCATAGCGTTCTTTGCGATTAGCAACCTGTTTACCGAAATTTGCTGCTGCTGCCGGTTTTGATGTGGTGACCGCATTCCACCCTACACGTCCATGACTTATCACATCCAATGCTTTGAACTGACGTGCTATGTTATATGGATAATTGAATGTCGTTGAAAGGGTAGCAACAAGCCCAATATGTTTCGTTTCTCTGGCTACAGCCATTAGAGCTAACATAGGATCCATAGGGTAACTAGGGGTCTGAGGACCTAAATCAACGTCTAATGCCGGAGTATCGGCGATGAAGATCATCTGAAACTTTCCTTTTTCAGCTAATTTAGCTCGCTCCACATAACTATCCATATTTGTGTAGGCTGCTGGGTCGGTGCCAGGCATTCTCCAGGCATTGAATTCGGCTCCATACCCCGAAACCATTTGTAGTGCTAGCTGCATTTCTTTTCTTTTTTCCATGTATCTTCTCTCCTTTATTTTAAATAGGCTCCAAATAAGCAAAAGAGCCTAGAGTGAATTATTTTCAATCAAATTTCAGTAGATCGGTCAAAACGGAAATAATACTTAGCTTACTAAGTAATTTATTGGTGATTACCCAATATCATTGTTTCGGATAGACGCATCATCTTCAGTGGAATCCCATAACCAAACCTTTTCCTGGTATATAGCCGATATAGACTAATTAATATTTAGGGTGCTAAATATCAATATAGAGAAAACTTAGAACAAGTTTCTCTCCATTCGCTTCATAAATTCCCTTAAGATTAAGCGTTCTTCCGGTAAAATTGAATGGAGTAATTTTTCTTGCTGCTGTTTCCATTTAAAATCAACCGGTTTCTTTAATTCATTGCCTTTGTCTGTTAGATAGATTCGCATAATCCTTGCATCTAGTTCATCACGTTTACGGTAAATAAATCCGTTTTGCTCCAATGATTTAACCATGTTTGTTACCGTAGGCGGCTCGCATTTTAAATGTTCACAAAGTTGCATTTGTGTTACCCCATCACCTAACCACAAACGAGCGAGTAGTTTATCTTGCCCAACATGAAGATTAAGTTCTCTTAGACTTTCGCTATAATCTCGACGCATTTTGAATGAAACTTTATCTAATGACTCACGAATATCGCAATCAACCTTATCGTTCATAGATATGCCTCCCATATACTTAGCAAGCTAACTATATCACAGTTTGCCCATCAACTTGTTTCATGAGTAATTTGATTACAGACACTAGAATAAAGCCTATTCTCATTTTTTAAAAGAGGGCAATAAATATTGCCGTAGTACATTTTTTTGTACTTATAGCAAGTTAGTACAAAAAAAGCTGCCACTATGACAGCTTCGAATCTTTAACTCTTACCCCGTTTCCTTAATCCATTTCTTCACAAATCTATTATCGTAAAAGGAAAAACTGTGATTACATATTTCCAACGTCCAGAGAGGATATTTTGGGTATAAGCAATACCAAAAAATTCTCTTTGTTCCTTTATACGTTCTTTATCAAATCCATCCTTACATATCCTAGACACCTTTTCACCTGCTTTCTACTGCTAAGTACAAAAAAATGTACTACGTCAATTTTTATTGCCTACTTCAAAAAGATGAGAAATCAATTTATTCTTGTACATGTATCAGAAATACTCAATACGTTTTTATTATCTAATGAATATATGTTTACCGTTCGATAAACATATGATTGTGTAACTTTAAGCAGATTAATTCTTTTATATAAAAATTCTTTAGGAGGAACAATAATGAGATTTGGAATTATAGGTGCAGGACCAATTGGGTCAATTATTTCTAAAAAATTAGTTAAGAATGGATATGACGTCAAAATTGCAGATGCAAGAGGAATTGAACGTTTAGAAGGAAAAGAGTTTGCTGGAACAGCTGTGCGTGTAGAGGAGGCAATTAAAAATATTGAAGTTCTTATAATATCTCTTCCTATAAAGGCACTGCCAAGCATTCGGAACATTATCGATCAAGTCGCGGAGGAAGTAATCATTGTAGATACTTCAAATTACTACCCTTTTAGAGACGGCAAAATTGAAGAAATCGAGAACGGAATGGTTGAAAGTGTTTGGGTTTCCAATCAATTTGACAGACCTATCATTAAAGCTTTTAACAATTTGTTACTTGCGCCTATTAGAAGACTGTCTGCCTTCTTGATTTTGCTTAAAACTTCTTGATACTTCTCTTCCATACAAACCTCCATTTTTCAGTACTTATCCGATATCCGAATCTCTTTTTCCCTTACCGTTCAAAGCATCTTGTAAGACACGTCCAATATCTTCTTTAATGGCAAGTCCTTTTTCTCTTAACTCTTGAGGAACTACCGCATCTTTAGGATTTATTGTAATGTAGTAGGCATCCGGAAAACTGTAAGTCATATTCCAGAATGGCTCTTTAATAAACATCGGTGTCATCGTTCCTACGCCTAATTCCAGAAAGAGAATCTTTTTATCTTTGTTATTGATAAGATATTCATTGTATTTTCTTAATTCATTTCTGTAAGAGCTTCCTTCCAAAAATACATAAGAGCGCACCCATGGTTCCATGTCCCCTCCACAACTCGGACATTGTGGAATTAATTCAGTTGGAATAGCCGTTCTCTCTATTTGTCTATACATTTCGTTAATCTGTTCTTCATTATAATAAACCTCATCATGACAAGGCTTTGCACATTGGAAACAACGTAAATCGCCTTGAATTGAGGCCGCACCTGGAGCCAAATCGTAAATAGATTTGATCTGAGTAGCTAAATACGCCCATCGCTCTTCTTTTGTTGGGAAAGGATAATAAAATCCATCAAAAATATTTAAAATACCGTATTTCTCAGCAAATTTACCGAAGTAATTTTAAAAAAACGGTCCTGTCTGATAAAAGCTAAATCCAGCCGCCTCAGACATCCCAGCAGCACCACCTACCACAATTACCTCTGCCTCTTCTATTTTTGTTAGTAATGTGTTTATGTTGTCTTGATATTGTTGTAATAACATAATTCATTTGTCCTCCTAACGATTTTTCTTCCTAGTTGAAAAACATACACGCCAACTACAATTGCACCAGCTTCTTCGATTTTCTCAAGTAATATTTCTATATGGTTTTGATATAGTTGACCTACCATAGAATCTAGAAGTGTAATATATTTTGTGTGTTTTGAACAAGCATTACTTGAATCTGAGTACATTATATAGTTGATAACGGGAGAGAATTTCGAAACCACTCAGTGGGATTTTTGGGGCTGGCATACGGAGTCTAGACGGAAAAGAAGCAGACAAAGAATTTATGATGAAGCACTTCGCTAACATCGATTTAGAACAAATGCGAAATGTATTACAAACAATGAAGAAAGTAAATGCATCCATTTCATCCTCCATCAATTGGGCGGTGAATTGTTATAGAATTAATTAAAGGGAATCAATTATGAATCGAAAAGGATAAGTGTCTATTACACTTGCATTATCAAGTTTATTTATTGCCTTGAAAATTAGTTATCTCATTTAGATAGTGAATTTTTATTTTATATTCAAATTAGTGCGAAGTACAATTATGCATAAAATAATATGCACTTTCATTAACAATGAAAAAAACTCTATCTAGTAACAATGATGGAGAATTTATTATAGAAAACACTATATTTACTATATTTAGGGGCTACTAAACGGGCCTTACCCCTCATCGTGTAGTTCCATTATCTTTCGATAATGAATCAGACAAAAAAACCTCCTGTATAATTAGTGTGCACACCAATAGGTGTGCACACTAATTATACAAAAGGGATATAGTGAGAAAAACACGGGTGGTACAGTTCACTGGCCATAACCATTTATCATATAGCAGTCAACGGATTTTGTTGTTTAATCTCTTGTATCGATAAATGTACAGTATAATTCCCATACTCAAGAATTACATCCAGTAAATTATTCAATTTTTCTTGCGAGTTTACTTTAATTTTTAAATGGTAACATCCTTCTCCGGATACTCGGTGAACTTCCACTACCTCATTTCGATCATTCATTAATCGTATAAATGAATCATGGTTTGTTGTCTTCATGTAAATAATGATAAACGCTGTATAAGTAAGTCCTAATTTCATTTCATCAACTATTAGAGAATAGGCTTTAATTACACCACTTTCCTCAAGTTTTTTTATACGATTCCCAACTGCTTGTCCCGTCATATGAATTTGTTCACCCAAATATTTCCATTTAATGCGTGAGTTTTCGGACAGTAACCGAAGGAGCTGAAAATCAATGTTATCAAGTTCCATTATTAATTTCCTTTCACCATGAATTTATTTAGCTAAAAGTGTTTCATCAACTTATCGATAAAAGGAAAAAAACGATTTATGATTATAGAGTAACAAAATATTTTAAATGAGGTGGAGAATAATGAGCACAGCTCTAATAATCGTAGATATACAAAATGACTATTTCCCAAATGGCAAGATGGAATTAAGCAACCCTGAAAAAGCGGCCGTTAATGCTGCGAAAGTCCTTGAATGGTTTAGACAGAATTACAAAGATAACATTTTCCATATACAGCATATCGCAAGTGATCCAGGGTCAGGTTTCTTTCTTCCAGATACAGAAGGAGTAGAGATACATGAGACTGTCCTACCATTAGAACACGAAACCATTATTAATAAACATTTCCCTAACAGCTTTTTAAAGACTGAATTAGAAAGCAAATTAAAAGAAAAAGGATTAACTAAGGTAGTGGTTGTAGGTATGATGACACATATGTGTATTGATTCCACAGTCAGAGCTGCAGTGGATTTAGGTTATGAAACTACACTAATTGAAGATGCTTGTGCGACACGAGACTTATCGTATCAAGATAAAGTCGTTCCAGCAGAACAGGTTCATTATGCATTTGTTGGTGCACTTAATGGTATGTATGCCAATGTAATTTCGACCGACGATTTCCTGCAACAAAACTAACAGAGTCTTCGAGAACATACAGATTCGAGGAATTGTCAACATCAGATTCAATACCACTACAAATTTTTGTGCATTATTTGGATTCGATTCTATTTCCGGATACATTGCCAGCCCAAACTTATACATTCTTATTTTTCTGGAACCTTCTGCATGTCTTACATTTCTACGTTGCATATGGGACACCATGTTGCCCAGTAGTTTAGCATGACATGACTCGTTTACACCTTTGTAATCAAACAATATTGTTGTTTGTGGTGGCTAATTATACAGTAACGAATAGAAATAATGCAAATAGATGGCTCCTTTATAGAGAAGTTGAATGCTTAGCATAAAAGTATATTTTATCCTAAAACAAAAATAAGTATATCCCTAGTTTGAGACAGGGATATACTTATTTTCAAAGATTTAAGCATAAAGATGTCACCGATGGCATTTACAGGAGCAGTTCGGTGGTCTGATATAGTAGGTGGGTTAGGAAATCGCGAAAGTTCAAGTTGGCTGTGGCCATCTGGGGTAACCATCATAGCAATCTCTACACACTGTGAACCCAGACAGAGCGGTTAGGCGACCAGCCCATTCCCCTTCGACAGTAGTTCGCCCTTCGAGCTTCAAGCCAATTTCCTCGAAGAAAGAGATTGCGTCATCAAGGGATTCTACAACGATGCCAACATTGTCCATTCTTAGTATGATTTTCTCTGCCACGAACTTTACAATGCATCTCTTGTATTAAATATAGTCTAACGGCTTCCTTAACGCCTTTAGGTTCGCCATCCCGTTGAACGATGGCTCCCTTATAGCTGATTCATAGCTTGGTCAACAAAACTTATATATTAATATTACGTAGTATTTTGTACATATGTATGTAAGTCGTTAACGGCTCTTAGTTCAACACAAAGTTTGAGATTCCACGATTGTTGGACAAACTTGAGTCCTGCTTCAAGTGATCTTGGATACCAATCCCACCTTGTGCATATCCCTTCCATTTTAAAACAATTACCTTTTATTCCTCATTCCATGAAACGGTTGCGGGCACGTCAGCCCCGGGCATAATGCGGTTACAGTCACGCCTGTTCCGCTCACTTCATTCGCCAAAGCTTCGGTGAACGACAACACGTACGCCTTCGTCGCATAGTAAACAGACATCATCGGTCCTGGGAAAAAACCCACCAAGGAAGCTACATTCATCACTCCACCTTGCCCGCGCTTGATCATATCCGGCAAGAATAGCTTCGTCATAACCGTCAGAGCCTTGATATTAACGTCAATCATATTCACTTCTTGCTCCATATCCGTTTCTAAAATGTCCCAAACAAACCGAAGCCGGCATTGTTGACTAAATAGTCAACGCTAATCCCCTTCTCCTTTAGCTCCGTGTAGATTTCCTCGGGTACCCCTGTTGCCGCCACATCCTTGGCGATGACTGTTGCCTGAATGCCGTATTTTTTTCGATATTCCTGTGCGAGTTCTATTGTTTTACTCTCACTACGAGCCACCAGCACTATATTATGTCCGCCCTTGGCAAATCGATCAGCTAATTCTTTACCGATCCCACCAGAAACCCCTGTGATAAGAACCGTCTTTCTCATTCTGATATCCCACCTCATATTTAAATGTTATGTGTAGACCATTACACGTGCTCAGTTTCGAAGACTTCGAGCTAAGTGATAATTGCTTGATATCAGCCGTTTCTAGTTTTCTTGAGCCAGGTCAGGGAGAGAATGAAAATTAGGGAATGATCATTCTAATAAAACGAAAAAAATATGTCGCTTTAAAAAGTCACAATCACTTTGCCCTGGGAGTGGCCCGTCGACACCTTAACCAACGCCTTATTAATGTCATCGAACGTATAAGTTGAATCTATAGAGGGCTTAATATTTTCTTTTTCAACAAGTTTAGTGATTTCTTGTAATTGACTTCCATTGGCTTGCACGAATAAAAAACGATATTCATTTTGATTCTTACGTGCTAATGAATCTAAGCGAGCACCCACTAAACCAAACAATGCTTTTTTCCACATCGGAAAATGATTGTCAACCGCAAAGCGATAATTAGGTCCAGCTTTCAATGACACCAATTTCCCTTGTGGTTTTAAAATACCCAGTTCAGCTTTAATCTCTTTGGTACCCAAAGTGTCGATCACATAATCGATATTGGACAGTATGTCGGCATAGTTCTCTGCCTTATAATTTATGAATTGATCAGCCCCGATGGACAGTGTACGTGATCTGCCTCTTTCACTGCCACTTGTAATTACATATAATCCCATTGATTTGGCAATGGGGATTGCCATAGCACCGAAGCCGCCGGTTCCTCCGGGAATGAATAGTTTTTTATTCGGCTGGGCATCGAGTACGCCATGTAACGCTTGATAAGCAGTCAATGCAGTAAGGGGCACAGCAGCAGCTTCAATGAAAGTCAAATTTTTAGGCATGATAGATAAGGCATCTTCATTCACTGCCGCATATTCAGCAAAAGCACCGATTCTAGCAAGTGGTAACCTCGTATACACAGGGTCCCCAACCTTAAAATTCAAAACATCATCGCCAACGGCTTCAATAACACCAGATAGTTCATTTCCTAAAGTTAATGGCAACTCATAGTCGGCAATCAATCGAACGCTGCCATTCAAATTAAGAATATCGAGTGGATTTACACCTGCAGCTTTTACTTTTACAAGTACTTCGTGGCTATTGATCTCTGGTATTTTAACATCATTCAGTTCCACTTGGATTTTCTTTGAATACTTCTGTATTTGTGCTGCTCTCATGTTTCATCCTCTTCCTTTATTAATTTTGGGGTAGAACATCATGAATGTAATCACTGAGGGTATACCATTTTTAATCAAAATACATCTTTAAAACATTGAGTATTTGTAGATAAATCATGGCGCACAACTTTTCCGTTGTACGCCATTAATTAGTGTATTCTCTATTACTACCTTATTGGGATTCTAATTCTACCATTGTGGGATAATCCGTATAACCTTTGCTTCCCAGACCATAGATTGTTGTGGGATCTGCTTCATTTAATGGCGCACCTTTTTGAAGTCGTTCCACTAAATCTGGATTAGCTAATGACCATACACCAACAGGCACCAGATCAGCAAGGGCATTATCAATATCCACGCTGAGATCCTCCAGAGATCGTCCAGCACGATTGACTAACAAAGGATTCGTCCAGATTGAGCGAATGTCTTGGAGCAGTTCTTCGTTTCCAAGATGCATGATATGGAGGTAAGCTAAATCCAATTTAGCTAATTCTTTTACAAGATAACGATAAAGTTCAGGACCTTGTTCACCATCTTGTATCCCACCAAGAGGTGTCCCTAGCGAGATCCGGAAACCTGTTCTTTCTGCTCCAATTTCTTCGACGATGGCTTTCGTTACTTCAATCGCGAAGCGAGTACGATTTTCTATAGATCCCCCATATTCGTCCGTCCGTGTATTCGAATTTTCTCCGATAAATTGATTAATCAGATAACCGTTTGCTCCGTGAATTTCAACACCATCCGCACCTGCTTTAATAGCCGCAGCTGCTGCTTTTCGGAAGTCGGCAATGGTCGTTTGAATATCCTCTTTACTTAACTCACGCGGAACGGGGATGGCCTGCTTACCTTTAGCGGTAAACATTTCTTCACCTGGCGCGATTGCAGATGGTGCAACAGATTGACGATGATGTGGTGTATTGTCTGGGTGCGAAATGCGACCGGCATGCATTAATTGGATATACATATATCCACCTGCTTCATGCACTGCATTGGTAACCTTTTTCCATCCTTCAATATGCTTATCCGTATATATTCCAGGTGACCATAAGTACCCTTGACCATCATCAGAAGGTTGTGTACCTTCTGTAATAATGAGTCCCATTGACGCTCGTTGAGCATAGTAAAGGGCTGTTAATTCTCCCGGTGTACCATCTTCATTCGACCTACTACGTGTCATTGGTGCCATTGCTAAACGATGAGGTAATTCCAAATTCCCAATTTTTGTTTTGCTCCATAATTTATCCATTTTTAACACCCCTCTTTAAAATTCTTTACCAGTTGTCTGGTGTTTGCTGTTACGTATTGATTTGATATCTTGGACGAAATACTTTATTAGTCATTTGTATTAGGATAAATGTGGATATATCGCAGATACTCCACCGGAAAGAATACTTTGGATATGTCTGCTCGTGTCATCCGCAACAATTTCAAAGCTGTCGGATTCTATACCATCTATAGCAATTTTTGCGATGTCCGCAGGGTTAGACTTGGGAACTTCTAAGCCCGACGTCATGTCTGTCTCCATAAAGCCCACATGTAATCCAGCTACTCGCACGTTTTGAGGATACAGATTTATTCGCAGGTCGTTCGTCAATGCCCACTCCGCTGCCTTTGCAACCGTATAAGCGCCAGCAGTTCCTGAACTAACCCAAGATAATGCAGAAAGAATATTCAGAATCGTGCCACCGTTGTTATTTACTAGAATCGGTGCAAAAGTTCGAACCATTGAAAGTGTGCCAAAGAAATGTGTATTAAACTCCAAATGTAATTGGTCAAGATCACCATCAAGCAAAGAAGCTCCTGTAGACGATCCTGCATTGTTGATTAAAAGTGTAGTATCCTTAGCAACCATAGCGGCTGCAGCTACCTCTTGTGGGTTCGTAATATCAAGCTTCACAGGTATTACACCAGGAATATCAATGGACTCCGGATTTCTTGCTCCGGCATAAACCTTAGCCCCTCTGGATAGAAGTTCAAGCGTCAGAGCTCGGCCAAGGCCTCTGTTCGCACCGGTGACAAATGCGATTTGTTTAGAAATTTCCATTTTTAGTTTGCTCCTTTTGTTATTTGGTATGGGTACAACAAATTCCTTAAAGTATTGGGCGGAGGAAAATCCAAGCATATGGGAATGATCATTCTAGAATAAATATAAGAATGATCCCTTCATGAAGAGAAGTTTGTAGACTCACCATATGAGAACGATCATTCTAAAAACGGTATAAGGAATGTTATCCTCTTAGGAGTAAGCTTCACAAAACAGCTTATACTTACCACCTATAAGAACAATCATTCTAAAGATATTAAACTATTTACATAAAAGTTTGATGGATATATTGGCTGTACGGAGTAGTTTTTCTTTGGCAATGGAGGTTCTTGTCATTACCCTCAATCCAACACATACTGTATGCATATGCTCCGCTAGCTCTGCGGCATCGTAATCTGAGGTGAATTCTCCATTCCGCTGCCCCCACAGAATAATATCCTTAAACATTTGCTCTGATAGTGTAAACGATTCAGTGGATTTGGAATCTACTTCGGCATCGCGCATTGCCAATTCCACCGCCGAATTCACCATTAAACAACCAGAAGGTGAGTCTTCTTCACCATATATCATGAAATTAATAATCAACTGAAGAGCTTCCTCGGCAGTCTCGGAGCGTTTAATTACTCCTGTAAGTTCCGTATTAATTTTAGCACGAAAACGATCCATTGCTTTAAGAAAGAGCATATGTTTGTCGCCAAACGTGTCATACAAACTTCTACGATGGATCCCCATATGTTCCACCAGATCAGTCAAGGATGTCTTCTCATAACCTTGTTCCCAAAAGAGCTTCATCGCCTTATCCAGTACTATGCTCTCATCGAATTCTTTGCTTCTTGCCATTCCATTCCCCTCCTGCCATTGTCAATATAACATATTGAGAACGATCAGTAAAGAATGAATAAATCATAATGCTCATTCAAATTATGATCATATGCAGTGAAACGACCTCTAGTTCAAGTAAGTAAGCTCTGCATTCTCTTCTGCACTGTATCTGTCATTATAACCTAAATCCCCTTGAATATTGCCAGGGGGAACTATACAAGTTCTTGTCCAATTTCGTTAAAACAAAAAAAAAGCGATTTTCGCAGATATTAATCGGACAACATTTTTGTCAACTTTCAAAAATCCCCGTTTGGGGATTATAATAATTTTTTGCGGTCTTCAATACCTTGGTTATAAATGTTCAATATTGTAACAAGATCAATTGTTGTGCTCTCAATCCTTTCAACTATTTATTCTTCTGCTTTGCAACTTGCATACCGCCGATGATAACCATAATAATCCCAATTACTGCCAGAATAATCCTAACTAAGAATGGACTCAATGAAAACCAGTCTCCGGATCAGGTATTAAAGAAGCCTTAAAAGAGTTTATCCTCTTTTAAGGCTTCCCATTTAAATCCCATTACTTTTTCTAACAACATACTTTAGAATTTTAATTATTTGCCGATGGGTTGACCTATAAAAGCTTGAGCATGTAACGGAGCTGTCAAGTATTTTGGTGCTTTAGCTACGAACGCCTGAAAATGGCTACTTGTATTGTGAGCTCCTACTGCTTCTTGGTCTTTCCACTGTTCGACCATGAGATATGTGTCATCCTTATCTGTATCCTGCAGGAGCTTATACGACACATTCCCTGCTTCCGCGCGGGATAATTCAATAAGTTCTTGTACGGAATCCAGAAATTCTGCTTCAACTTCACGATTAACTTTCATTTCTGCATGAATAATAATCATAGATAGCCTTACTTCCACTCCGCAATACGGTCAACAGGAAGACGACTAGTCCTACGTGGCTCTTTAGTAGCTTTACCTACTGAAATAAGCATAACCGGTACATAACGTTCCTTCTCCATACCAAAAGCTTCCGCAATACGGGATTTGTCATATCCGCCAATCGGATTTGTATCATATCCACGGGCACGAGCAGAAAGCATAAGTTGCATGGATACGAGACCGCCATCAATAAGAATCATTTCACGAAAAGCTTGCGCTGGTATACGTCCAAAAAGATCAGTATAGTTAGCCATTACTTGATCTTTAATCTCTTGCGGCATATACCCTCTTTCCACATCAGTACTCATAATTTCGTCAGCATTTTCAAATGCGTTCATATCTCCGAAAACGGCAACGACTGCAGAGGAGGTTGTAACTTGGTTTTTGTTACCTGGTGCAAGCTCTTCAAGCGTCGATTTACCTTCTGGGCTATCAATGACAAGAAATCTCCAAGGCTGAAGATTAACGGATGACGGGGCCAAAGTCGCTTCTTCCAAAATTTCAGTCATTTCCACACGGCTGATTGTGACCGTTGGATCGTACACACGCACAGAGTGCCGAGAAGTGATAATGTCTTTAAAATCATTGTTTAGAGTTGTTTCAGTCATGTTATTCTCTCCTAATCTCTATCTTTAATTAGTCTTACTTGTTTCTTTCATTCGTTGAATCTGGCTGTTCAGCTTTCGTAGAGCTTGAATAAACCCGAGTCGTTCTGATTCCGTGAGGTCTTCCTGCAGTTCCTCCAGAAAACGATCTTTCTCCGCTTTAAACATCGCTACTTTATGTTTGCCTTCTTCGGTTAGCTGAACTAAGGTAACCCGATTGTCGCTCTCAGACCTAGTTCGCAGAAGTATCCCTTCTGCTTCCAATTGCTGAACATGACGGGTCACCGCAGCTGGATCAATAGACACTGCTTTCTGCAGATCCGACTGACTTATTTGCCCACTCGTTAATTTGCAAAGGAGTTCGAGCCGATTGGGACTAACTCCAGCACATTGTTCAAACCGGGTCGCAATATGCTTGTTTAAATGCATTAGCAAGTACAGCAAATCTTCTGTATGACATGTAGAGATGATAAAGACCTCCTTTCATTCATTGACCCATCAACTGTTGATGGGTCAATGATAAAACTTTTTTTATATAAAATCAAGTCTATTTGCAAAAAAAAGGTCGATTAAGTTTTCACTTTTGGTCTTCCCATAAAACCGTCATCAACGTGGATATCCATAATCGTTTAAATAGGTAAATTATTGCCTAAATCGAATCAAAGCCATCTTAGCGGAATACAGCCTACGCTCAGTACTATCAAGCCGGTTAGTAACAATCTTTTTTATTAGGGGGAAATCACATTTCAGAATAATGTAATATAACTTTATTCTCTCGAATTCAAGCTAAAAGAAATAATTATTATCATCCAAACGGCAATCGGAACAGGTTCTTGACAATACACAATGACAAGAATCTGTTCCGATAAAATAAAAAAACCGCGATCTACGCGGATTTTAATCGGACTATATTCTTGTCATCTTACAACGGCGCTCCTGAGCAAATTGCAGAGCATCCACTTCCTATGTTTATCTATTCCACTTTACTTGTTATAAAATTCATCATATGCGGCCATTTTGCCTTCCATCACGGCTGTTCCGCCCATATCCATATACTCCTGAACGATTTTTTCGTATACGGAATCGAAATTTTCAGGTTTGGAAGTAACAACCTTTGCCAGCACTTCTTTATCCTTCTCCGTTAGAATAGTTGCATATTTGATTTCGGCTTCGACCGGAATGTCTACACGAGGCAGTGTATATCCGTCGTTGCTACCCGCTTGTATGCTTTTAACGGTGAAGTCTTTGAAGTCGGGATTAAATGCATTAGCGGCAATATTCTTATCAGGATCTTCGATGGAAACGTATTTACCGTTCAGAATAATACAATAGTCAAAATAGTTATACAGCAAATTCTGAGATTCTGGTGTATCTAATAAAACAGGTAGCCCCTCCTCATCCATTTTATAGGACAGCCCTTCTTCACCATTTTGGAGGACAAGGATATTTGCCGGGTCTGCCATCCAGTTTAGGTATTTCACTGCAGCTTCTGCGTTCTTGCTTGAGGCAGGAACCATAATATAGGCTCCGATCGGTTCATAAATTGGCTTAGGATGCTTACCGTCCGGTGTAGAGTAAGGATCAATCGGCTCAAGTACTGCATTCGGATTATTCTTAACCAGATTCTCATAATAACCACCGTATACAGGTTCATTCGTATTAGGGGTTGCAGAACCTACAATGCTATTTACAACCTGCTGCGGAAATTCTTGACCGAAATCACTGGCTAGTGCAAAGTCCGGATCGATAAGTCCCTCATGATACAGTTGATTCAAGAGCTTATACCCGTCTTTTGCGCCAGGCATCTTCCAACGTGGAATCGCATATAAATCTCTTTCCGTAAGTTCATCCCACTTATAAAAAGAGTTGACTAAAGGCATGGTGTGGAACACGCCAATATAGCCAAGCGGAATGCCTTTCCCGCCAGTCTGACCAGGATCCTTCTCTTTAAATGCTCGTAGCGTATCCACAAACTGCTCTGTTGTTGTAGGAACCGGCAGACTTAATTGATCCAACCAATCCCTGCGGATGAATGTTGTCGTCTGAGACTGAATGACCCGTAGGGCTGGGATAACATATTGTTTCTCCTCGAACACACCATAAGGCAGTGAAGGACCAAGGACTTTTTTTAGGTTAGGTCCATGTTCTTCAATGATTGGACCCAGATCCGTCAAACCTCCACTATTAACATAATTCTGAATGGTCGGTTTATCATAGGTGAAGACGATATCAGGCGCAGAATTAGAAGCCATAAGTACATTCATCTTTTGTACTTCCTCCGCACGTGGAACTGTTACGAATTCTACATCAATGTTGTTAGGGTCGCCAAATCTCTCCTGAATGAATTTCGTCATGAAGTTATCAGTGATCGGCGGTTCACCAGTAGGTGTATTGTTTCTGTCAAACAGTTCTACTTTTAAAGTAATCCGTTTGCCTTCCGGTTCAGTTGGAGGTTTACTTGAACAGCCTGATAATACCAGTACAGATACCATGATAAGAGCTACCGTCGTAATCATGACTTGGCGAAAAGATTTACGCATGTGATTAGCCTCCCTTTTCTCGTCTTTAATATAGGAATACTTTCATTAACCTTTTACAGCCCCAACCAGTCTTCCTGAGATGAAATATTTCTGCACCCAAGGGTACACCAGAATAATCGGTAAGGTTGCAAATACGATACTGGCTGATTGTAATCCCTGTGGGATTGGTGTAGAGGAATTGAAACCCTCTTGTGCTGTAGCATCATTGACTTGACTGTTGATGACCAGTTGATAGAGCTTAAGCTGCAGCGGATAGAGGTCAATATTGTTGATATAGAACAATGCATCCTGAAACATATTCCACCTGTCTACGGCGGAGTACAGGGCGATGGTCACCAGAATCGGTACTTGCAGCGGAAGAACGATCTGGATCAGAAACCGAAAATGGTTACATCCGTCCATCCAGGCAGAATCCTCTAATTCAGTTGGAATTTGAGAAAAGGATGTTTTCATAATGATCAATAGAAAAGCATTAATTGCAATCGGTAGAATAAGCGACGCCAACGAATCTAACAAATGAAGCTCTTTCATAAGTAAATAGTTAGGGATGATCCCCGGATTAAAGAACATTGTGATAATAATCATGCCGAACATAATATTCTTTCCTTTAAAATCCCTGCGGCTTAAGGCATATGCCGCTATTGTGGTCATCGCAAGCGCGATACCTGTATAGACAGTAACAAGAATAACTGTGAGCATAAGCGAGCGGATCATGGCCATATCGCTGAAAATTTCTTTGTAAGAATTTAAGTTCCAATCGACTGGCCACAAGAATACTTCTCCTGACATAAGGGCTCTGTTGCCGCTGAAGGATAATGCGAAGATATGAATCATCGGAACGATACATAACAGAGCAATGCTTCCAATGATAATCATAATCATGGCGTTGGTTAATTTTTCGGATGGGTTTCGCAGCACTTCTATACCTCCTAGAAAATCCCTTGGTTGTTCACTTTTCTTGAGACCAGTTCAGCAGACAGTAGTAAGATTACACCGACGACGGATTGGAATAATCCAACTGCTGTAGCGAGAGCAAATTGAGCTGATTGAATTCCAACTGTGTAAACATAGGTGCTGATGACCTGAGCGACATCCATCACATATCCGTTCTGCAATGCATAAGGCTGTTCGAAGCCGATATCAGCCATATGCCCGATCTGGATTATAAACAAGACAACAATCGTAGGCTTAATCCCAGGCAGTGTAATATGCCAAATCTTTCTCATTCGACTGGCTCCATCCACATCAGCGGCTTCATATAGCTCTTTATTGATTCCGGTAAGCGCTGCCAAATAGAGAATCATCCCCCAGCCTGCATGACGCCATACACCAATTCCTACATATGTAGCTATCCAATGTAACGAGTCCTCTAGAAACGGAATAGGTGTTCCGCCTAACCCTGTAATGAATTCATTCACACTTCCTGTATTCGTGGCCAATAATCGGATTGCCATACCACCAACAATAACCCAGGAAATAAAATGAGGCAGATACAAGAGCGTTTGGCTAAGTCGTTTGAACCATTTCATGCGCAGCTCATTCAGCAGGATCGCCAAAATGATCGGGACTGGAAATGTCAGCAATGAGATCACATTTAACATGAGCGTATTACGAAGCGCTTTATAGAACTGCGGTTGGGCAAAAATCTCTCGAAACACATCCAGCCCGATCCATTCACTCCCAATGACGCCCTTAAAGATGTTATAGTCCTTAAAAGCGACCACCACCCCTGCCATGGGGAGGTACTTAAAGATAATGAAGAATGCCATTGGAGCTAACATGAAGATATACAATGGCCATTGACGTTTTACAGCTGCTATCCGCCTTCGGTTGGCCGTAAACAGCCTGTTTTGTTGACGCGTACTAATTTGCATAAACCTCATATCCTTTCCAAGTTCGATCCAGAGCGACAGCATCTTAACTACAAGCAAGAAGCGTGATCGACTTTTATATGTCTCCACAGTACAATACCGCTTATGTTTTTGAATATTCTCTTGATTTTTTCTGATTACTCTTTTTGTTTTTGGATTACTTCACTCTTTTTTAAGTCTTCGCATCCCTTGGCGAATAGAACTATCTTTTTTTATGAGGTATTCATTATTTGTTAACAGCCGTAAAGATTACGGACGCAGCCTTAAAAAACAAAAAAACGCCCCACCGTAATGGGACGAAAAAAGATATAGTTATTGTTCTGCACGATAAGCGGTACGTTTCTCAATCATGACTTGCTCTCCGCCCATGGACATATAATCTTCAACTTCCTTATCATATACAGCATCAAATTGTTCCGGTTGGGCTGTGACCACTTTTACGAAAACCTCATCATACTTTTCCGTTAAGACATCCATATATTTAATCTCAGATTCAATAACGGTTCGAATACGCGGAAGTTCTATTCCATCCTTCATCCCATACTCAATGCTTTTCATTGTAAATTGACTATATTGTGGATTATACGTATTAGCATTAATATTAAGTTCCTCATTCACAGGACTAATAAATTTCCCGTTGAAAATGATACAGTAATCAAAGTAATTGTACATCATACGTTTCGTATCTTCGTTCTCAAGCGTGACGGGTATTCCATCCTTCATTTCATAGGTTAATCCTTCAATTCCGTTCTGCAAGGGAATATAATGTTCGGGATTCGCCATCCAGTTCAAATATTTCACAGCCTCTTCCGCATGTTTACTGATCTTCGGTACCATGATGTACATGCCATTCACTTCATTAATCGGTTTAGGATGCTGTCCATTTTTGCTAGTAAACGGATCAATCGGTGTGAAGACAGCTGAAGGTTCATGCTTCTTCAGTTCTGCCAGATGACCCATATATACAGGCTCAATGGTATTCGGTGTGGTGGCTCCGATTCGTCCGTAAGTGAAATCCTCTTTGTACTTTTTCATGTCCCGATCAAAAGCAAAATTAGGATCGATCAGCCCTTCATGGTACAGCTGATTGAGGAACCTGAAGGCATCCTTATTCCCAGGCATCACCCATCTTGGATTCGCATACAAGTCTTCTTCCGTAATGTGGTCCCAATCCCAAAAGGAATATTGCAGGTGAAGCATATGGTAATAATCAATGAGACTGTATGGGATAACCTCCTCTCCCGCTTTTCCCGGCATCTTCTCCTTAAACGCGTTAAGGGCAGTATAAAACTCCTCTGTTGTTTCAGGTAACGGTAGTCCCACTTCCTGAAGCCAATCCTCACGGATCAGGGTCGTGCTTTGGGCCCGTAATATTCTTTTGGCTGGAATAGCGTACTGTTTCCCTTCAAATACCCCATATTGTAAAACTTCTTCTCCCAGCACCTGCTTGAGATCATCTCCATATTCATTAAGTAAAGAGGTCAGATCCGTTAATGCACCACGGGATACTAGATTTGCAACGACAGGTTCTAGATAAGTAAAGACGATATCCGGTGCCTGATTCGCCTTAATAAGAATATTCAGCTTCTCTACTTCCTCCGACCTGGGAATCGTCACGAATTCGATCTTAATTCGATTAGGATCTCCGAATTGCTCCTGTATGTATTGTGTCATGAAATTATTCGTTATTTCAGGAGCATCGCTCGGTTTATTATTCCTATCGAATAACGCAATCCTTAATGTTGTCATCTTCTCATCTCCAAAAGGATTGACAACATCATGATCCGCCTCCAGCTGTTCGCTGCAACCCATCAGTAACATGAGCAATCCAATGAAGAGATACTTGGTATATCTGACAATCAAGATCATCCGCTCCTCGCTCCATGATTATTTAAGTGTCCGGACTGGCACGGTACATATTTCGATATTCTCCTGGCGGCACGTCTTGAACCTTCTTAAATACACGGTAGAAAGAGATGACATTCAAATACCCAATTTGTTCAGCAATGGATTGGATCGAATTATCTGTCTCTTTTAGCAGGTGTTTGGCATGCTCCAATCTCACCTTAAGAACTTAATCTATAAATTTGCCGCCCAGCTCCTCCTTGAATAATTGACTTAATGTGCTGGGTTGCAGATTGAGATATTCGCTTACGCGTGTCAGGGATAAGTCAGGATTGGCATAATTCGCATCAATATAGGATTTCGCCTGAAGAGCAAGGCTATGATGTCTCCGTGCTTGTCGGTCCAGATCCACGAAGGCCTCGAATTCCGACATCAAGGTCATGAGCTTCTCTTCAAGCTTATCCAACGTTTCAATTCGATCCGTCAATTCTACAATTAAGTGCTGGTAGTCGTTTTTCCATCCTTCCTGAATAGCCGGGGACAGGGTAGCAATTACCTTTTCGATCTGGATCAAGAAGTTATAAACGAAAACATTCATATCAGACTTCCCGAACCGCATCTCCCGAAGCTTATTGAAAATATGCGTCAGTTTTTCTCTCCAATCACTTTCATTCATGCGGAAGGACTGAGCTGCGCTTTCCAGCACTTGCAGGTAGGCATAGCTGTCCAGGCTTAACTTTCCAGCGGTTCTCCGGTTGTCAATGATGGTGTTGGTACCAAAAATGGTTTTTAGGGAGACATTTTCTTTTGCGTTCTGATATGATTCTGTGATACTGATAATGGAATCTGAGTCTGCCCCCACTCCAATACTAATGGTTAACTCCAGGTTAAGCTGAACCCATCTCTGCAGTTCTTCGGCTAATTCTGTTATTGTTGTGGTGTGATGAAATCCGGATTTCAGATGATGGGTGACAAATGCAATACGCTCAGGCTCCATCCAGGCATGCCATACGAAAATATTGTTCTGATGTCCCAGTTCATGAAAGGCATTCTCTACAATAAATTTAAGTAAATGTTGATCACTAAGCTTATACTTTTGTGTGAAGCCCGAATAATCATCGATTTCGGCAACGATCACACTAAGCCGGTCATACTGAATCGATACATTCCAAGCGGAAAGCTGGTTCTTGAACTGTTCCTGCGACAACACCTGATGTCCTGACAGAAGGTCATGGAGTAATTTTTGCTTTCTGAGCATGCTGTCTTCCTTAAACAGATTTTCGTAGTCGAGTGACTTCTTGATCAACTGGTCCAGTGCCATCTCAATGAACGCGAACTCATTCTGTTTTCTCGTTTTTCTAATCCCTAAATCTTCACTCTTCCGTGTAGAGAAATGACCTACCTTCTCCAGAATGGACTCAATCGGCTTATAATGCATATGAGTTACCAAAGTAAACCCGATTAGGGCAATAACAATGATCATTACAACAATAATCATCCATACCTTAGAGAAGTGAGAAAGCACATTATAACTCTTCTGAACCACGCCGCTTGCCGCATATTCCCACCCCGTGTAATCAGAACTAACTACAATAACTGGAGAATTGGGCTCTTGATAGGAAGGTTCGTGAAATGTGGCATCTGCTAACTGTATAACATTGATGCCGCTTTCATTAAAACTGTTAAGGTAATCGATAAAATAGCTTAAATACACGTTTACGGCGACTGCTCCTACTTTGTTATCGCCATCATAGTAATATTTCACAAGTGAAACGACATGCTGTTGGTTATCATCCAAGGTCATTTGTGTAAACGGTCGGGGATTATTCCAACCGCTTGGCTCTTCCAGCGCGTAATTAGTCTGGAGAAATTCTCGATCACCAAATTTTTGGATAGAATAGGAACCAGAATCAGAAACGATTCGTTCATCTGCTTCATTGTAGAGGTATATCGTATTTTGAAAGGGGAACGTCGACTTTAATTCAATTAATTTGTTTTGTATATCATAATATTGATACGCGGATTTATTTCCTTCTGAAAAAAAGGATTGGATAGTGCGGTCCTTCAGTAATTGACTTACAACATTACGCTCAATCAACATGAAGTGAACATCCGTATTATGGACCACCCGTTCTAAGATGGCTTCTGTGGTCTCCCTATACTTATTCTCTGCCGTATTATTGAGCACAAGAAAAAAAATAAATATGATTGAGGATATGACCACAAAGAAAATCGGAGTATACGAAAGCATCATGCGATAGAACCAATTTTTCCTCTTCATGTGCGCAACGCTCCTATCTTCTTCCCAATATGCTAACGTCAAACTAAAAACACTTGTTAATTCAAATCGTAATTTATCCATTTAATCAATCTATACCAACCATACGATTCAGTAATTAGCAGCATAAAAGCCCGACAATTGATAAGAGACACACATCCAATCAGGACGTAACTATCTGCTTCACTTATCAGTAATTGTTGGGCATTTTAAATTATTCAAAAGGAATGAATATTAGCAAATGTTATATATATCCAGTTGGATAGAACATCGGCCTACGAACTCGATATAAGTTTTCAGTTACAGACCATTGACTATTGAATGATAAATGCGCTTTTTTGAGCGATCAGGCATAACTCCGCTGCCAGGAAAGCGTGATTTTGTGTCATTGCATTTTCAGTCCGATTCAAGCAGTCCAAAATCAGTTCACCAAAGAATGGATAACCGACCTTCCCACTTACTTCGAAATGATATTCTCCCTCTTGGTTGACCAAGTAGACATGATCACCTGAGCGGTCTCGGCCGATATCAACATACTTTCTGAGTTCTATGTAGCCTTTCGTTCCCAGAATAAGCGTCCGTCCGTCTCCCCAAGTGCTCAAACCATCCGGCGTCAACCAGTCCACCCGAAAATAGTTCGTGGCACCATTATCCCCTAGTAGCGTCGCATCGCCGAAATCGTCAAGTCCCGGATATTCAGGGCAGCTATAATTGGCGATTTTACTGTGCATCACTTCGGCGTTCTTGCAGTCGGCATAATACAGGAATTGCTCGATTTGATGACTTCCAATATCGCAGAGAATACCGCCATAATGTTCCTTTTGGAAGAACCATTCCGGACGTGCGGATGCGTTCAAGCGATGCGGTCCGAAGCCGGTAACCTGCACGACCCTTCCGATTGCCCCACTGTCGATCAGTTGACCCGCATATACAGCAGCTTCGACATGAATTCTCTCACTGTAATACACCATGTACTTTTTACCTGTTTCGATTACCTTTGCACGGGCCAGCTCCAGCTGTTCCAGCGTTGTAAATGGTGCTTTGTCCGTAAAATAATCCTTTCCCGCGTCCATGACACGTAGTCCTAGTGCACAGCGCTGAGAAGTAATGGCCGCACCGGCGACCAATTGAACTTCTGGATCTGCCAGCACTTCCTCTTCTGAAGAAGCAATTTGAACTTGCGGATACTTACTCTTAAAGTTCTCTGCTCTCTTTTGGTCTCGGTCATATACCCACTTGATATTAGCGCCTGCTTCTAGCAACCCGTTTACCATGCCATAAATATGACCGTGATCAAGAGCAATGGCCGCTATGACGAATTCGCCGGGGTTGACTACAGGAGACGGTTTTCCAACGGGTGCATAGTTCATTCCATCTTTACTATTCATAATTCACCTCAAATTAGGATTGTTTATTCCTGAGTTGTATCGATCGTGATCTGTTGATCAGAGAAATTTTCAACGTGTCCACTTTTCTCGTAAAAATGAATGGCATGCTGTTGAACGCCTGCTTTCGTATAAAACGGATCACCGGCGACCAGCGGAAGACTGACATTCTCACCTGTACTGGCAGACTTATAGATCGCCATGATCATTTCCAAAGTTGTTCGGCCACTAATTCCGTCAATCAATGGCGGTTCTCCAGACTCAATGGCGTACATGACATTGTCGATTTGAGCAGCATGTCCCTCGTATGGCAAGTTCGGTAGGCTATCGTATGCCTGTTGAAGCTGCTCTTCCAGTTGGGCATTCTTTTCCGGAAAACCATTCGATTTAGATGAAGAGGCAGTAAATTTCCAAGGAGCTGAGATTCGGGCATGCTGTCCTTGAAAAATGAATTGTTGCTCCTCACCATGATGCACTACCGAACTCGTAATCTGTCCCAATGCCCCATTAGCATAACGAAGCATTGCAATAGACAGATCTTCTACTTCTGCATTGTCGTGTGCTACATTGCTCATGAAGGCTTGCACCTGTTCAGGACGTCCCATCATCCAGAGCAATGCGTCAATATGATGAACGGCATGGTTGAGTGTACACCCCCCACCTTCCTTCTCCCAGGTACCACGCCACCAAAGATCATAATAGCTATGGCCACGCCACCAGAAGGAATCGACCTGAGCATGGAGGATCGGGCCTGCGAGTCTGGTGTCCAGCATCTTTTTCAGCTTCATGATTGGATTCGTAAACCTGTTTTGTGCTACGACTGACAGCACCTTCCCGCTCCTTAGCGCCGCTTCGATCATCAGGTCGCATTCCTCGAGCGAGGATGCCATCGGCTTCTCCACTAATACATGGCTTCCCGCATTCAGAAAATCTACCGCGATCGGAGCATGCGCATACGGAGGTAAACAAATGGAAATGAGATCAATCTCCTCATGAAGAAGCTCTTTATAATCATTAACAACTTTAGCGTCCAGTCCGAATTCGATTTTCTTCGCTTCGGCTTTGTCGGGATATAAATCACACAAAGCCACAATCTCGCATCGTTCCTTGAATTTTAAATAACTTTTGATATGCGTGATGGAGATGGCTCCTGTTCCAATGATCGCAACCTTTAGCATGGTCAATCCCTCCTCTTACCTTATTGATGTCCTTAATCAATATTATCTTAGGAAGAAGTTTCATTGTGCTCCTGTAATGTGGTAAAAATAACGTTGTATTGCTGTTTATCCGTTTCCAGGTTATAGTAAAAAATTATAATAGATTCTAACATGGTGAGGTGATCCGTTTGCGATATGATCTATATAATTTCAATGAAAACTCTATTCATTTCGCCTATAGACGCAAAAGCGAAAACAAAGAACATATTGAAACATTCCATTCCCACCTAGGTATCGAGTTCCTGTTGATCCACCAAGGTTCCGGAACGATGATCGTTAACAACCGAAGCTATGAGATTAAGCCGGGTATGCTTTGTATTTTTCAACCCTATCAGCTTCACCATCTTAAATTAGACTACTCGAACAACCCATGTTTTGAACGATCTTTGGCTATTTTTGAACCCTCGATGTTTGAAGCCTATTTCGAGAAGTGGCCCATCCTCCATACTTACTTTAGGCATATCTATCTAGGGAATCTGTCCTCCCCTTGTCTGTATGGTCTCAATGACCAACATATCCTGGTTCACCTGTTTAAAACCTTTGTGGAACGCATACCTTATTTGAACGAAACAAACCGTGCGGAAGAAGTTTCACTGTTTCTTATAAATGTCTTTCATACGCTTAAGCCATTGTGGGATGAGCTGGAGGGGCAATTGACGGTTTCTACCGTAGGACGCAAAAGCCACCAGGTAGAACGAATACTAGAGTGGATCGAAAAAAACTATCATGTTCCCTATCGGTTAGACGATTTGGCTCAATCACTGCACCTTTCTTCTTATCACCTTTCTCATTTATTTAAAGAAGCAACTGGTGTCAGCATTTCTCAATATATCGCTGCTCGCAGGATTCATCAGTCTGTTCGCTTAATAACTACGACAAACAAGCCCATCTCGTTCATTGCTGAGGAGGTAGGCTTGACGAATGTATCGTATTTTTGCAAACTATTTAAAGAACAAATGGATGTCACGCCCCACCAGTACCGTAAAAGATGGATAAATCATTCGTTTCGCTTGGAATAGAGATACTGTCTAGCATCTTTGTGCACTTTGATTGAGACACATATACTTGCATAAAAAAAGAAAAGCCTAATACAACAAGCTTTTCTCAAATATGTTATATAGGCAAACCACCGTTTCCATTCAGCAGCAGATTCAAGATACTGTATTTCTATATTTATTCGATTTACAGAACTATCTCAACCGGACTGTTGTCAAATAGTTCAAACGGTCCGGGTGTTACATTTTTTTCCGGTCGCAGCTTATGAAAGAAGTCGTGGTCGAATCGATATGAAGATCCATCCGGTTCCTCATAGTACATCTCAGCGTGATAGCTTTTGCCGAGAAGTTCAGTTGTGACTACCGTAGGCGCTGCAGCACGCATTAATTCAGGGTTATGAACATGTACCTGTACCTTGCAAGCAGCCAGATCGATTTCGATCTCGATCCCGTTGTCGACATAAGCCTTTGCATTTAAATCATGAGTACTAGGCACCGCGCCTTTCAAATACAGATTGCCCTGTATCGTAACGGGGAGTGCCATCTTATCGGGCTGAAACGGCTTACCGGATTCCTTTAAAGCCGCAATTTCTTCCTTGGTATATTCCCACCACTGCTTTTGATAAGTACTCGGGTAATCGTTGTAGCCGCCCAGTCCGGCAGGATGAAGGTAACATCGGGAGTTGTCCGGTACACCATCCATCACCGCGGCACCGCCGTAATGCATATCCTCCCTTGGAGTGAGCGGAAGGTGCTCGAAAAAGGTCATAGGCAACGGGTCTTTACTCGGATCGTTATCACCTATAAATATGTTATTGTAATACCTGTCGTCTCCGCCCGTGATATTGCTGTAACCGGCAACTGCCGTCTCATGAGGCATATGGTAGGGAGTATAGCGGGTAAGCTCGGAGCGCACCACAAATCTTCCGGTAAACAGATTGTGAACAAACGCACCGCCTTGGGCCATATTGCGGAAGTTCATAGGCGATAGGAACAGGTTATGATCCACCATATAAGGGCCGTGACATACCTCTACAAAGAGATCCTCGGACAAATTGTCATAAAAGATATTTCGGCTGATGCGGGTGCCTTGTGCCTGCCAATCCAGCCAAAGTGCCCGGTAGGAGCTATAGATGACATTCCCACAAATCTGGGTATCCAGTGAGGCGTGGAGTTTAATTCCCCCCACTTCTGCGCCGTGGAAGATGCGCTTGTGGTGAATATTATAAATGCGGTTATCGTAGATCTGGCTAAAAGCAGCACCTAAATGTCCGACGATTCCAGCCTGTTCACAATCATGAATTACGTTATTGCGGACAATATGGCTTCCGATATGATCCTTATGCCAATCCATGCGTAATGCACGGAAAATAACCTCTTGCTCCCGTTGCGTTCCGCCTTTGCTGCGTTTGTCCGAGAATTCGTTCTGCCCGGTAGTTATTTCTTTGCCCAGGCTGATACCTGTACATTTGGACTCGTTGATCAGGTTATTCTCTATAATCCAGCCTTTACTCCAATGGGGACCTATAAGCCCTTCCTGCAAAGCCGTTGGCGGAGCCCACTGGGGAGATGCCTGCCGGAGCGTAAAGCCCCTGACGGTAATATAGTTACGGCCGGTCTTCTCAGGCCAGAAACAATAAGGGAGCACATTGATTTCCACATTCTCTTGGCGGGGGTCCTTGCCTCCGAAGTTCGCCCATATGGTTGTGGTAGTTGAGCTTACTTCCGCATACCATTGCATCAAGGAGTCATCCGCATACTTAGCCTGCGGCCAAATCTGGGGATTGTGCAGTTTGTTAACGCTATCACATTCATACAGGGATTTTCCGTCAAGATACACGTCCCCTAGATGCGGCTCGAATTCACCCTCGAACAACCAATCACCGTACAATTTAGTCTGATAGGGGTTGCGGATGACAAACAGGCTGTTTGGCACCTCCGCCTTCCAGACACCATCCCCTTCGTCTTTCCAGTCAGCCACAGGTTCAGCACCCGTAATAACCACTTCTCCATCCCCGGCAGACTGATATACAATCCTCTGTTCCTTTGTGCCTCCATTGGCCGGGTTGACCCATTCCCTGTAAACACCGGCATGCACGGTTATGATATCTCCCGGATCCGCTATAGCCGCAGCGCGGGAAATAGTACGGAAAGGTTGTGCCTCCGTACCCGGTGCTTGATCGCTTCCTTGAATTGCAACATGATAATCCACTAGATAACCACCTTTTCCTTTTATATCTTCACACATTTGCGGCTTTCCCATTATCTACCTCATTAATTACCTCAAAACCGCTGCTCTTCCAATCAGTTATTTCAATCCCACGCGGAGGTAGCCATACTCGTCTGATGTAAATTACCATTGCTTCCGATGGATATACCAAGATTGCGAATTTTACGTTTCGTTACATTGATACTATTCTGCCTTTGTGCATTTATTGAGCAACCGACTTTCGTTAGCGTAACAGTGTTTTACGAAATAACCTCTACCTAATAAAAATTAACCTATTATTGTTTGTACTCAAAATAATCAAAATCTGCGGCATTGAATGTCCCAGCGAGGTCCTGGACGCACATGCCGATAAAGGTTCCCGTAAATCTGATATAACTCGGAAAATCATCAGATAAATGAGAGATATCCAGACTTGAGCCAATCTTCTCCCACCCAGAATCTGAAGCATTATAATAAAACTGGATGAACTCACGCTCCATTACCACTTTCAACTTGCAACTCGCGCCGGGCCGTAAGGGAACCTCAGCACACAAAGTATCCTCATAAACACCATCCTTGGAACGAACAATGCCCAAGCATTTCCCCAATTCCTCATCATGACTGATTCGCAAATAGACATAATCCTTCGTATCATAGTAAACAATAAGCCCCGCCATCTGCTGAAAATGCTCCGGCTCGAATACAATTTCAGTTTCGGCGCTGCAGTAAAAATCCTGCTGGCGCAACGCAACCAGACTTTGGCGGTGCATGGAACTCATCGATTCTCTCCCTCTTAAACGTAAGAAACCTCGCCGTTCTTTAAGCGATAGCCAGGCGTCATCGGCTGGAACACGTAGGGTACTCCAGCGAATATCTAGCTCCGACGAGTTAAAATCATCTCTCTCAGCAGGTAGCTCAAAGGGTTGGCTCGGAATATTCGGACCTTGTACGGTAATGGAGGGTCGGTTGCCTCCATCCTCAAGTGCCAGCCATTCATCCTTTGTGAATCGACAACGCTGAATCGCAGTTTCTCTGCCCAAGTTGCAATACTTATCCTTTACCGGTCGACCGCACAAATGGACCATGTACCACTCATCCGTATGGGTCTGAACAAGACAGGCATGCCCCGCCTTTTGCAGTTCTAACCCTCTATCGCCGGCAGAGGTCAGGACCGGATTGCTTGGATCAGTTTCATAAGGACCCTCAATATTCCTCGACCGAGCTACCGTCACTGCATGATCATACTGAGTGCCTCCTTCTGCTGTAATGAGGTAATACCAGCCGTCTTTATGGTATAAATGAGGGCCTTCCGTCAGCCTTAGTTCTGTCCCTCTATAGATAGGAAGCACTGGACCCATCAGTTGCCCCAGCTCTGTAGAATATTCCTGTAGCACTATCCCAGCGAAGCTGTTCTTGTACGTTCGGTGATCCCATAACATATTGATCAGCCATTTGCGTCCGTCGGTATCGTGGAACAGAGAAGGGTCAAAGCCGCTACTGTTCAGATAGAGCGGTTCAGACCAAGGACCCTCGATACTCGGAGCGGTGACCAGATAATTCGGTGTATCTTTGAATGCCCCCTGTCTGCTTTTGACATCGGTATAGATGAGGTAGAAGGTTCCATTGTCATAGCTGAGGCACGGGGCCCACACACCGCCGGAGTCCAGATCCCCTTCCATATCCAATTGTGATTGTCTTGTAAGCGCATGCGTAAGTGGACGCCAATGAACTAGATCGCGGGAATGGTGAATGAGGACGCCAGGAAACCATTCGAATGTAGATGTGGCAATGTAATAATCTTCTCCCACTCTGCAGATCGATGGGTCCGGATGAAAGCCGCGGAGAATCGGATTTTGAATTATATTTCTATTCATTATTTCCACCCCAATGCTTGCCGGCCCGCATCTAAGGCGGCAATAATTTTATCGGTATCATAGACACAGCCCTGCCAGGTTCCGCCACTTACGGACTGTAGCGCAGCCCATAGTCTAGTATCGTCCGGCAATCCCGGATCAACGGCCAAGAACGGATGCTCACTGCGGACAGCCAGAAGTTCAGCTCCGTCTTGCGTACTACCCGATTGCTCCCCGTCACCAACTAGATTCACACTTCCTTCAAGCTTAACTGTATCGACAATAATCTCTATCCAGTCACCGTCTCTGAGTCTACCAAGAGGGCCTCCAGCTAGTGCTTCCGGACCGATATGCCCAATGCATGCTCCTGTAGAGACCCCAGAGAAGCGGGCATCCGTAATCAGAGTAACGTACTTGCCGAAGGGAAGATGCTTCAACGCGGATGTTAACTGATACGTTTCTTCCATTCCGGTACCGCTGGGTCCACGACCGATGACGGCAAGGATATCTCCCGCCTGGATATGTCCAAGCTTAATGCTTCGGATCGCATCTTTTTCCGCAGTAAATACTTTAACTCTTCCTGTATGCCGATAGACGCCTTCACTGTCCAGAACAGAGGGATCAATCGCTGCCGACTTGATGACCGAGCCCTGCGGAGCCAGATTTCCGGTTGGAAAGGTCATTGTAGAGGCCATTCCCTGTTTCTTCGCCTCTTGGGGACTCATAATGACGGTATCCGGATCGATGCCATCAGCCTCAATCAATCGGTTTCGCATGTCCTGACGTCTTTCCGAGGTTTCCCACCAATCGAGGTTTTCTCCAAGGGTCCTCCCTGTTACCGTAAGAACGGAATCATCAATTAGTCCCAGTCGGCGCAAATGCAGCATGACTTCGGGGACGCCTCCCGCAAGAAACACGCGGATCGTCGGGTGCGGAACCGGCCCGTTCGGCAACACGCTGACCAGACGAGGTACCTTCCGGTTGACGTCGTTCCAGTCTTCGACGGTCGGAATGCTTAGTCCTGCCGCATGTGCAATGGCGGGCAAATGAAGCAATAGATTTGTAGATCCTCCGAATGCAGCATGAACCACCATGGCATTGCGTATTGCTCGGTCTGTCAGAATATCCTTCATAACCATTCCGCTACGCTCCATTTGCAGTAGTGCGCGGGCAGATTGGCGCCCCATGTTCTTCCATACAGGTTGTCCTGAAGGGGCCAGAGCGGAATGGGGAACCGACATGCCTAGCGCTTCGGCGACCACTTGTGCTGTTGCGGCGGTACCTAGAAATTGACATCCACCGCCGGGAGTTGCGCAGGCGCGGCACCCGAGGTCTGCTGCGTCTTCCAAGGACAGTTCCCCATTACTGAATCTCGCCCCGATGCTTTGCACTTTACCGGCATCTTCCCCGTGAATAGGCGGCAGAGATACACCTCCCGGCACAATAATCCCCGGAAGATCACGCATGCCAGCCAAGGCAAGCATCATGGCGGGTAGCCCTTTATCGCAGGTGGCTACACCAATCACTCCTTTGCGTGTAGGCAGAGAGCGGATTAAGCGACGTAGCACCATAGCAGCATCGTTCCGGTAGGGCAGGGAATCGAACATTCCCGTTGTCCCCTGGGAGCGGCCGTCACAGGGATCGCTGACATAGCCAGCAAACGGAATCCCTTGATGTGCGGTGATCTCGTGAGCAACCTCTTCCATCATCAAGCCGATTTCCCAATGGCCCGTATGGTATCCAAGGGCAATCGGACTGCCGTCCTCTCGCCGGATACCCCCCATCGTACCCAAGATGAGATATTGCGACCCATTTAAAAGTAGCGGATTCCAGCCCATCCCCGTATTCTGGGTCATGCCGAAGATTTCACCGCTCGGCGCATTCCGCAGCATATCACCTGTAATCGGGAGGCTGCCGGATGGTCCTTCGGCAACGGTATCGACAGGTATGGACTGTCCTGAGTTCTCCCTCATAATTTCTGGCAAGCTAAGTTCCATTGTAAGCCCTTCTTTCTACCTTGTAATGTAGAGCAAGCACCGAAATGTTAAGCAAGAGACAGGCTTTTCCCCAACCGCTTGACTTCCTGAAGCGCTGCATCCTGTTTATCCAAGTAAGCATGCCGCATCATAGAGGTGCTCACTGCAGCAACGGCTCTTCCGGAAGAATCGGTAATCGGAGCAGCTACACAGCAAATTCCCTGAATAATCTCTTCGTCATCTACCGCATACCCATTGGAGCGGATTTCAGCCATTTTCACCATGAATTCCTTCCAGTCTGTCACGGTATGAGATGTTACAGGAGATAAAATCTTGTCTGGATACTGCTTCTCCAGTTCTTCAAGCGGAAGCAGTGCAAGCAACATCTTACCCATCGCTGTCGCATGGGCCGGAAAACGCATGCCTGGACTTGACTCCAGCTTCACCAGCGATGGCCCTTCCTGTTTAGCTAGATATATGATTTCATTCCTGTCCAGAACGGACAACTGGAAGGTCTCCCCGATGCTTTTGACACTCTCTATTGAAGCCTGCAAAAATTGCTCAACCAAATTGTAATTCTGTTTATGCGATTCAATAAACACCGAATTGAGATAAGCCATTCCCGCTCCGAGGGCATAGGCTTCCTTCTCATCCTTACTCACCCAGTTCAAAGCCTCCATCGTCCGTAACAAGGAAAACATTGAGCTTTTGTTGATCGCTGTGGCCTCGCACAGATCGGTCATTTTATATTCCCCCGGCTTCCTGGCAATCGCCGTCAGAATCATATCGGCTCGTTCTAACGCGGGAACCCAATATTTACGGTCCACCCCTTCAATCCCCTCTCTTAAAAACAACAATTGATAATCCTCACAAGGTTCAATATAATAATCACAAGTTTATAATATCAAACTAGGAGGTAAAAACAAATGAAAAATAAATTTATTCATACAAATGCCGGCATTATCCCCCCTGTCCCTACTATTTTGAATGAGAAGCATAAATTTGATCGTGACGGGATGGAACTTCTAATCAACAACTTGATTGACAAAGGCGTTCACGGCCTGTTCTTCCTGGGAACCGCTGGGGAATTCAACCAGTTCAATGCAGAAGAGCGGGAAGAGATTGCGGAGTTCTGTATTCGCTACACGGATGGACGTCTTCCGGTCTGGATTGGAACAGGCAGTAACACAACTGCAGAGGCCATTCGTCTTACCCAGCATGCTGCCCGCAGCGGTGCAACCGGTGTTGTCGTTATCAATCCTTACTACTGCAAGCTAAGCGATGAAAGCCTGTTCGCGCATTATGCCGCTATCGCCGAAGCATCAACGCTGCCCCTTATGCTCTATAACTTCCCGGCGCTTACCGGACAAGATTTAAGCCCATCCTTGGTCAGACGCCTTGCGGTACGATACGCCCATGTGGTCGGCATCAAGGAAACGGTAGACCAGCTTAGTCATATCCGCCAGATGATTCTGACTGTCAAGGAAGTCAACCCGGCGTTCGCGGTGTTCTGCGGCTTCGACGAATACTTGCTGCCCACCCTCGCGGCAGGCGGTGCCGGTGCCATTGCAGCCAGTGCCAATTTTGCCCCGCAGCTTATGTTGGGCTTATATAAGAGCTATCAGAACAATGACCTGCCGGAGGTGCTTGAGTACCACCAGAAGCTGATTCAGATTCCGCCGCTCTATGCGCTCGATGAGCCGTTCATCCCCACCATCAAGGAAGCGGTCCGCTTGGCCGGCCTCTCCGTCCCTACCTTCAGCCATAGTCCGGCAAACCCCTGGGACGACGGGAAGGAGCAACAGTTGAAGCAAATTTTCGACAAGGCAGGCATCACTTTTTCGGGTAATTTTGGGGAATAATAGCAATCAAAATAAGCAGAGCAGCGCTTCTCCCCTGTGGAGACTCGCTGCTCTGCTTATTTTGCTGCTTCACTGCATCAAATCAACACTCAGTTCCTTCTACAAAACACAGGATATATTAAAGTGAACGCTAACCCTGAAACTGTCATTAGTATTCCTGCTAAATCTAGCGTCATCATATCATTCACGAGCCGAATCATTGGTGTTAATAAAATGAAACCAACCGTCGCAAATACTGCCGAAATCCATGTCAACGAACCCTCACGATTCAGGAAGGACACGTTCATGCCGATCAAGCTGAATATAAGAGGCCATGTGAATAAATAGCTACCGCCAGTCAGATACAACGTTGTCACAATACAGAGTATAAGCCATAGAAATAATGAGCCCATCCAAAGATTCTTTGTACGAATATAGCGTGAAAGAAAACGTATGAGGAGGAAAGAAGTAGTGACCGTCAAGATCAATAATCCCAGAAGATAGTACAAACTAATTTGAGGATCTAGCAGTAACGAAATATATTCATCTTCGGATACTATTGCCTTTAATCCGTTCCATAAAAGTGTAACAACACCGTATATAATCCCTAAATTCAGCAATGTAATTAGGAATCCACCTGTCATCCCTTTAAGATGAATATGACCTCTACGTATTCCGTGCCACACGGTTATGGCAAATAATAATACACCTAAGATCATGAACCATGTCGCCAAAGACTCCGGATAACTAATCACATTCCAACCGATTACGTTAAAATACACCCGATCTTCTTGTTCCACTTGAGTCAGATCTAAATTGCCAAAGTGTTGAGTCAAGCTAAGCATATATTCCCCATGGTGCTGCAGGCTGGCTTGATCCAGATTTTCCGGTGTATCGATTGGCTGGTGATAAGCGTCTAACCCCGATCCAAAGGCAAAGTTTAGTCCCGCTAATCCTCCCTCACGGAAAATCGTCAGGTCTGTATCATTAGGCATTAGTTTATAGATATTATAGAGCAGTGAATAAGCAAGCGGTTGTGGGGCTGCCTTCAAAAACTCCTTTACTATCCAGCCATTCTGCTCACTCGTCTCAAACATAAACGACTCACCTTTGTTCCCGCGCGCTTCAAAATTAAGTACGAGTCCAACGTCTTTAGCCCATGGATGTTCATCCGTAAACGCTTTTGCTCCCAGTAATCCTGCTTCCTCACCATCTGACATGAGCAAAATGACATCATTCTTTAGCGGCCCAGACACTTGTAAAGTACGCACCGTCTCCAACATAGCAGCAATCGCCGCACCATCATCTGCCGCTCCCGGGCTAGTAGGTACAGAATCATAATGACCTGCAATCATGACCGCTTTACTGTTATCGGTCCCTGGAATTCTCGTAATAATATTTTCGATATTTCCGGAGAATTTATGCCCTCTCCATTCATTTGTTACAAAGGTCTTTTGAACTTCAGGACTTAAGCCAAGTCCTTCAAGCTCTGATATGAGATAATCACGCACTTTATCATGCTCAGGTGTTTCAATAGGATGCGGTTCCTTTGCGATCATTTGGAGCTTCTCCATCGCACGTGCCGACGAGAACGAATCTGGCTGTGCATTCAAATCCGCAGGCTCTGGAGATTTAATTTGCAGTAGGCCTATTAGAATAGCACCAACTATGATGATTGGTATACCGATTCTATTTACCCATTTTGTTGTTGTGTATTTCACTTGATGTTGTTCTCGGATGGGTTGTTCAAATTGATAATGGTTCATGGCTCTTCTCCCAACCTCTCTAAATTCCTCTACTTAAATGAAGATGTCTTTACCTTATACCACTTGTACGTTTCGGATATCCTATCGATCAAAGTGAATTCTAATGGGAAAACTATCTAGATTAGCTTTAACCGTAGCTGTCTTACATTTAGAACAAGTATTATCCATAATTACACCCACTAATAGATGATATCTTAATTATTGATATTCTACATTATTGTAAAAATTACCTTTGTTACAATACTGCTTCTTTAACTATCCTGTCTGTTAGCATAATCATCATAGTCCACCGTAACATATTCTTGGCTTATGTCGATTAGCATTAGATATTATTGTCTTCCGACAGATGCCGTGTTATGGAGTACAATTGATTCTAACCTACTTTGAACGCTAATAAGCGGTGTTGAATGAGATATTATTGTTGTCATTCGAAATTTGTAAACGTCCTGGACTTGACTCCGCGGCTAACGGTACAAGTTCTTGTCTCGAGCAAAGGACAAGAACATATACCCATTCCCTCTTACTCCTAGATAACAAAAAAAGCTGATCTTCAACAAGATCAACTTATGTATTTTAATTTATCCACTTTTTTGAATCATTTGGGCATAGATCATTGGCATCTCAGAAGTGAAATTTGTTATTAATTGATGAACTTAGCCCATAACCAACTTTAATCTTTTTAATCCATATCTATGTTTAAAAGCGCAGTAAAATGGAATCTTTCACCTATCTTATCTACTATGAGGAAACTAATGTTGAACAGTGATTGTATCATAAAATGTCACGTGTACTTATTGAGCAAAGAAGAACCCGCAATAAATGCAGATTCTTCTTGTTTGGTAGGTTTGATTACTTATTGCAACACAATCGTATCCCCAACATTTAGCCCCGAGAGTATCTCTGTCTTGTCTGCTGTTTCTAGTCCAATCTCAATATCTCTACGCTCATATTGACCATTGCCCATATCCAGCATAACGTAAGCTATGTCACCCTCACGTATAATTGCAATATTAGATACAACGGTGGCCTTCTCCTTGCGGACGGTCTCAATCTCACCATTCAGACTAAGTCCACCAATAAGATGCTCGTTAGGTTGAAGGGTGATAACTACTTCAAATTGGGGCACTGCATTTGTATTATTCTCGCCTGCAGCGGTCACAGCAAATTTAGATACCTTAGTCACCTCTCCAGACAGTTCTAATTCTTTCAACGCGGTCATTTTTACGACAACCTTCATACCTTCTTTAATTCGAAAAATATCCTGTTCCCCCACAAGTGCAATGAATTCAAGCTTATTCAGATCTACAATTTTACCAATATATTGGTTGTCTGTAACAGATTGTGGACGCTCACTCGTACTGTCATATAGAAAAATTCCGGTTGCCGGGGCTTTATAGACCGCTGTTTTTAGCTTTTCCTTCTTCTCTGCAAGCTCTTGCTTCTGGATATCCGCGTTCAGTTTATTCAACTCATCATTTAACCGTCCTGTCTCTTGGGCGGCAAGTGCTTTTAAGCGTTCCGCCTCTGTCGCTCCAAGAGCTGTTTCTTCATCATTCTGTTGGCTTACGAATTCATTCAGTTCCGCTTCCAACTTCGCCTTGCGGTTCGTTGCTTCTTGTAAGGCAATTTCATTCTTTAGTGTTGATTGATCCAATATATACAGCACATCACCTTTCTTTACCTGACCTCCATTTTCAACTTTCCATTCCGTTACCTTGGAAGCGAAGGGGGCATATACGAGTGTTTCGTGCTCGTACTTTGACTTCCCTTTTACCTGCACAGAATTGGTTATCGTTTCTTGAGTCACTTCAAAAGGGATAGCTTGCGGAATATCCATCAGTTCCATTTGCTCATTCGATTTATTCATGGTGAAAAATACAGTAACCCCAATTCCTAAAACGATCAATACTATTATGATCCACTTTATGATCCTCTTCATTAATTCGGCTTCCTCTCAACTTGAAATTGCTAATCTCGTTTAATTGCCGTCAGCGCATCGGTTCTGGATGCACTAATTGCAGGATAAATTCCCGATAACACCCCTGTCATTAAGGCAAAAGCTATGCCCACCGGGAGTGTCATAATCGGAATAAATACAATATCGCCTGCACTTGGTTCTGTGCCTGTTTGTGTGCCAAGGAGTTGATTAATGGCAAATATAATCAAGTAGGATATCAGTACACCCAAAATACCACCCATTAATCCGAGCAAAGCAGCCTCAGTAATAAACATATTGCGGATTTGCCCCATGTTGGCTCCCAGTACCTTCATAATACCGATCTGACGTCGTCGCTGATGTGTAGACATGGTCATCGCAACGATAATGGAAATCGAAGCTATGATTAGAATAAATACCCCTACACCCAAGGCTGCTTTTTTGACCATATCGAACTCTTGTGCCAACATCTCTTGTTGATATAAATTCGTACTCGTACTTAACGTTAGCTTCTGTATAAGTTGCTCCAACTGCAAGATGTTATCTGTGCTATCTACCTTTACAATAACAGAGTTATAGACTCCTGCTTGTCCAGCGGCACCATTGTGGAGATTCAACTCTTCGACTAGCCGCTCAGCGCTTTCTAGTGACACATAGATAACCTTGTCGTAGGCGGCCATCATATCGTCTATTCCTGCAACTTTGTTAAGAATTCCGCTAACACGTAGAGGACTGCTGCTATAGGTCTGCCCATTCATCGAGGAATAGTCCTGTGCTTGTAGTTGAATTTGCTGCTGATACATCTCAGATGGAAGAATACTTAAGCTGTCGTACTGCTCCCTTAGCTGGATATTAAATGGATCGTTATTCATTCCATCGAATATTTTTTGTCGGGTCTCCGTATCGATTAAGCCCAATGTGGCACCATAGCTGAGAACTGCCGTGCTAGGCAAATCAGAACCTCCTCCTTGCATAAAGGTTTTATCAAATTTCGCTAGCAGGCGAAGATCCGTTGCTATAACCTGAACATCGGCCATTCTGTTATCCATTGTGTACATCTGGATATTTCCTAATTCTTGAAAAGGTGCAGCAGCGATTACGTGATTCAGTCCTTGGATGATTTCCAACTTCTGACGGGTTAATCTCCCAGGATCTAGACTAGTAATTTCCTCAGATCCGCCGCTACCGTTACCGTTACCTCCACCTTGAGAAGGGATTCCGCTATTAGGCATCACTGTGATTTCATCCATTTTTAAATATTGATTCAATGTTTTTTCTGAATAACTCTGTGCGGATTCCCCAAGGCTTAAGGCAACAATGATTGCTGCACAGCCAATGGATATACCAGCCATACAAAGACCTGTGACAACTTTCCGGCGTCTGACCTGATCCCAAGCCAAGCGTGAAATATCACTAATTCTCAATGTTTGTCACCCCTTGGGTTACCATTTCAGCAGAATCACCCTTTTCTGGTACCAAATAACCGTCACGAAGCGTAAAAATCCGCTGCATTTGTTCTGCTACATCCGTTTCATGCGTGACAACAATAAAAGTAGTGTCCATTGTCTTATTCAGTTGAAGTAATATGCTAATAATTTCTTCTTCTGTCTTCGAATCAAGATTACCGGTTGGTTCATCAGCGAAAATGACGGACGGCTCCGTAATCAAGGACCGTGCGATACTAACACGCTGTTGCTGTCCACCCGATAACTGCGAAGGAAACAGATCAGCTTTGTCTGGAATACCTACCTTCTCTAGTAACGCAAGAGATTTCTGCTTGCGTATGGACGGAGAAACAGATTGGAACACCAGTGGCAATTCCACATTCTCTCGGACAGTCAAACTAGTGATTAACTCATAGGCTTGAAAGATAAAACCTATATGCTTTCTTCGGAATATAGAAAGCTTGTTCTCATTCATCTTAACGATATTATGATCGGCAATATGAATTTCGCCTTCTGTCGGTTTCATCAAGCCGGCCATTAGATTCAGTAATGTGGATTTACCAGATCCGGAGCTACCTAGCAGTGCCACCATCTCTCCCTGCTTCACTTCAAAGTTGATGTTATGAAGCACCGGCGTCCATTCATTACCGTTCTTAAATGAGTGAGTAATATTTTCGACTCGCAACATAATAACTATTGCTCCTTCTTTTTATACTTGTTAATAAAATACTATTTCTCCATTTCAGGGAGTTCCTCATAAGTTAACGAGTATTCTTGGCTTGCTAGTTCGATCCGCTCACCTTGAATTTCATCATATAACGTTAATCTGTAAGTACCACCGTTCAGAGACTTATATCGATCATTACTGAAGGACAAAGAAATCGTATTATTATGTCCTTCTGTTAAATCTGTGCCAAGTGCTAAAGCTTTTTCCTGTGACTGGCCATAAGGATCCGTCATTTTGAGCATAAGTTTGTGGTTGGAAGTTCCCGTATCATAGCTACCATCTCTGAACAGATTATAGTTCACGTCAATCTTTATACTGTCACTACCTTCTTGGAGCCTACCGTTGGAACTATGAATAGATAAGGTGTATGGATATAGAGTAACCTGTGCCAAATTGGTCGATGGTGTATATGAATTCAGTGCTAGAGAAGCTATATTGATAAAACCAGTTGCTTCTTGACCCGGTTCACTTAACTTATTACCTGTAATGCCAGAACCCATATAAAGCGAGAGATCAGAAGTGTTCACCGATTTAGGAAGCTTCGACGAGAACGTAATTAATTGTTTACCTCCAGGACTAAGTGCAGCTTCTGGTTGATTGGAAGTAGCTTCGTAAAACTCACCATTTGTCGTTTTGTAATATGCGTGGAGACGTACCATCTTGCTTTGTCTTCTTTCCTCATTACTTATGAGCAATTCCGTAGATACGATGTTGGAGCTGACACCGTGATGAACGACGGTCATTTTCTCCTGAATGGTTGCGTTCTTCCCTTGATCAGTAATTCTAAAGATCCCTCCATGATCAATGGTGTTTATAGCATCCATAGTGCTATTCGTACTGAGTGTAAGAAACGGAACAGTCTGCTCATCTGCTACAGAATAGAGACTGACTTGCATATGATTGAAATCCGTTGTGTAAGGGATTTTGGCAAGGACATTAACATCCACGGATTTACCTGGTGCTAGTACAACAGATTGCTTATCCATAAATATCTCTGTCGAAGCCTTCAAATCATCATAATCAATCTTTAATGCACCCTTCATTTCAGGCAGGGAAAGTGTTACTGACTGAGTGTTAATAATGCGTAATTTAGCTACAACAATATCGTCTTCCATCCAAGGGAAACGTTGGAGAGACAGCAGATTATATACGAAAGAGCCATATGAATTCGTGGCGTGGTACTCGTATCCTGTGAGGGTATTGGTACGAAGGTTATAAGGAATATTATAATAAGCAATAGGTAACACTGGTTTAACTATAACTGCCTTATTCTCTGCTGTGGAACTTTGTGAATCTACAGTACTAACTGCCTCAACCATTTGCAATTGCAGCGTATCCTGCTGCACTTCAAGTGGTACCTGTACCTCGAACTGGATGATCTTTTCTTCCAATGGATTGATGACCAATCCGTTTAAATCTTTAGCATTGACAGGAAAGGCTTTGCCTATTGGTGATTTGACAGCAAGATCATAGGAAGGCATTTTCACTGCCTTGTTGCCGGTATTTCTTAAACGCAGTTGGAAAGACCACATGCCCTTTTTATTTTCTTCATATACGGTCGCATTGTTCAATTGCGTTTCGATCATATTGTTGTTAATCATGATTTTTTTGACAACATCTTTCTCAACGATCAAATCAGGATTTGTTGCCGCTGGCAGGTTATAAGAGGACTTGGGAAGAGCAAGCTTCAATGTCTCATCCTTTTGAACAAATTGTAGCTTCATATTATTCGTATTTAGATAGGCAGGGATCTCTGTTATATAATAGACTATCTTTTTCTCTTGGGGCTGAATCTTGTAGCTCGCTTGAGCGCTATCTAGAACCATTTCAAACGAAGTCCCTCCTGCAGACACCAAATAGACCATATACCCGGGGTCTTCCAGTATTTTATCCCCTTTATTGGTCAGACTAACGCCAACCTTAGCATATACTTTTCCGCTATATTCATAGATTTGTAACGACTCCGTATACGATGTAACAGGTAGATCATTCATTGTCGTATTCAGACTTTTACCGATGGCAACCGTTGGGGAATAATTAGTCGGCAGTTTAAAGCTACCCACCTGTCTCAAGTAACCTTTGACTTTGGCATCCCAGACATACATGGGGATTTTCAAGCCTTTGAGTGAATTCGTCGTGCCAATATTGACATAGTACGTCACACGTAGATTCCCTTTGGAAATGACCTTCTTCTTAAGCACATCGCCGGTAATCGGATTGCCCGGAATCACGGAGCCAGTGGGTGTAATAACTCTTGAGAAGTAATGGAGCAGATTCTCATTACTATTGCTACCATTAGTATAGTTAAGCGTATAGGTCAGAATATTGCCCCCAGCTTGTGGCCATATATTGACATCCTCGAGTGTAGCTTGGAAATTGGAGCCTAATTTAATCGAACCTAATTTACTTGTTGCACTAGCTGTCACAGCCGAAATCGCGGGACTTGGATAGACGGAGACTCCAGATGCAGTAGACGCAGCAGATACCGTGTATCCGGACAACTGCGAGATGACAAGTGAGCCTACTAACACGACGCTATATGTATTTCTTAAATTTTTCATTTATTTACCTCCAAAGTAATTTACTAGACTAATTATAATTGGGTAAGGAATGGCAATAGTGTCTAAGTTGTAACTATATATGCCAATAGGCATAGGATACACGCTATCATTAACGCAATAAGCGAGAAGGTAGACAACTTATACAAAGTGTCCACCTTCTCGCTTATATTGTAAAAATACATCCTATTATATTTACACTACAATGCATGAAGTCCCTCGTTCAAACTAATGGGAAGAGTCCCCTCTGCCGTGCTCTGTCCTACCAGAATGCTAGCTAAAGCTTCCATAAAGTATGGTGTGTTCTCGTAGCAACATAGATACGCTGTCCTTCGCTCCCTCATTCTGCATCGCTAGAACATTGATAGATTCAAGCGTATTAAATAAAAAGTGAGGTTTGATTTGCGCTTGTAGAACACGTAACTCTGCCTAATTCTTCTGTTTCTGTTCTTTCTTTACCTGTGTAAATAGAAGACTTATTTTATCTACAACTTTCGCCCGAAGCCAGTCCTCCTAACATCCAGTGTCTATGATGGTACTGGATGTTCCCTTCTTTTGCAGGGTTATCCGACTCTGTCAGCCAACTTGGTTGTTTGCCGTTTATTCCGGGGTTTGCCTTCGGATCCTCCGTACATATCTTCACAGACTATGCACTATCCGTCAGCTATGCACTTCCGCCACCTTACGGTGTGCTTGAGACTTCCACTCATTAGTCGCTGTGCTGCTAAGCGCACAAAAGACTATCTCCATTAGGAAATAGCCTTCGTTTTTTGTCATGTATTTCTTCTTTTCATTTCTTTTAAAATAGCTTATTTCATTGGTATTCCGACTTTAGTGTTTGATCAATATACTCCCTACTTGGTTATTGAGCAGAGTTGATTATTTTATCGTAATATTCATCTACATATTTTTCATCTCATAGATTTTTTGTAAGGTATTAAGGTGCATTGATTTATCTTCGGTTGACTCAGCGAATTTATACCACTCCACAAGCCTGTATCCGAACATAGCAAGGATTAGTTCATAGATACAATGATCAGTGATATGGGACACATCCGCATATTCCGAAAAACCCCTGTAATACGCCGGAATGCATTTTTGATAGTATTCAATCATATGACAGACATCCGCTTCATCCGTTATTAAACTCGCGATATCCTCGCCCATATACCCCCATCCAGCGGTATCCCAATCGATAAGTACGATTTTACTGTCCGAATAGAATATGTTTGCCACCCAAAAATCTCTGTGGCAAAGCACTATTGGTAGCTTTTCAATGCGACTGAATATTTCGTCCGCATTGTTATCTAAGTCTATGAGCATTTTACACAAGTGCTTAGGAATTTCGCAGTCATCGGAGCGTATGTAATCATACAAAACATTCCATGACCGATACCGCAGATAGTAGTTTTTCGTAAACTCAACATTGCTTAAATTGGACAGATTCTGCAATACGTTTGGTCGTTCAGTGTACAACTTGCCTTGAAATCGCCCCAATTCCTCAGCTATACGTTCATACATTTCCGGGGTCAGATTTAAGCCTGACACACCATCAATATATTCCATCCATAGTTGAATCTCATCACCATTTATTTCGGCGTGGTAACACTCCGGCCAACGGAACGAATCGAAGAAAAGCTTTTTGAAATCCGATGCATAGAGGTCGTATTCCCTTCGCCATGAATCTAGATCACCATAACGCTCAAATTTTTTCGTTGTTTTCCAAACCATCTTATACGGCAGATTTTCACCATCAGAAGTTTCAACCGTGCCTGTTACAAGCTGAACATTTCCTATTGTCCCGCCTTGCAACTCTTTGAGTTGATAATCTGCGCGGATTATCGTCTTGTTGAGCATTTTATTCAAAACAAGCGTCAGTACTTCGGGCTTTATAAATCTTGCATCATGGTTGTTCATTTCTTATATCCTCCTTTTTCACCCTTATGTTGCATAGCTATCGACTTTTGCCACGCCCGTTTATCGATGAGATACCCCGATTTATCATTTACAAACTTGTTTTCCCGCTTCTGCACAAGGTAACGCTCCCAATGCTCTGGCACCAATGATCCATCGGCAAGGGCGGCAAGAACTGCGCAGCCCGGCTCCGTCTGATGGCGACAGTCATTGAAGCGACACTGTGTGAATAATTCCTCCACGTCGTTAAATCCCACGCTGATCCCTTCGTCCGCATCGAACAGTCCAAGTTCACGCATACCCGGAGTATCAATAACCATTGCACCGGATGGGAGCATGAAAAGCTGGCGATGCGTTGTTGTGTGCCGGCCCCGGCTGTCGACCTCGCGGATAGCCTGGACAGTCATCACTTCCTGATTCATCAAGGCGTTAACCAGCGAGGATTTCCCCACGCCGGACATGCCGAGGAATACCACGGTTTTTCCTGGTTGCAGATATTCACTCAACCTGTCTAAACCACTCCCAGTGTGACTGGAAACTGCGTGTACCGGCACATTAGGATCGGTTTTCTGAACCTCAGCTAACGGTGCGCTGAAATCCGGGACCAAGTCAGCTTTTGTTAAGATTACGACAGGCTGGCCGCCGCTCTGCCTCGTCTGTGTCAGGTAGCGCATGATGCGGCTGACCTTGAAATCCGAGTTTAGGGACGATACGATAAATACGTAATCAAAATTCGTTGCTACGACTTGCTCAAGTATAGTTTTGACAAACCCTGCTGCGTGTCCTGAATAGTCAGCGCGGGAAAATTTCGAGCGGCGGGGCAGCAATTTGGCAATGCGCGAAGCGCCGTTTTCGTTGTATTGTAGAAGGACAAAATCGCCAACGCTCGGAAAATCCTCCCGATTCCCCGCAGTGTGGTAGAACGCGCCCTTCAATACAGCCGTCACTTCTCCTAGCTCGGTGATAACGGTATATTGCTCTCGTTGTAGTTCCGTAACCCTTCCGGGTATTAAGCCTATCGGCGACGTTTCGGCTTCGATATAGCCATATTGTTTCAAATCAATCATTGAATCGATCCTCTCCTAACATTAAAGTTGTTTTTGGGCATAAAAATACCGCGAACAAGCAGCCTCCTAAGAAGATGCTTGTTCGCGGTGAAAGCCAAAAGTCAGCTATAATCAAAAGGGATACAACCTACATCATATCCAGGTTGCATGGACGAGCAGTTGCCGAAGGCAACGACCAGTCCCGCTAACAGCAGTATTCACGAAAGGTTACTGTTTACGGCATAGCAAAAAAACACGGGTGATATTCCCGGTTGCTCTCATTCCAAGCTATCATCAAAGACTGGAATTTACTATGCCCGATATTCGGTTAAGTTAAAACCACCAATACCATATAAGCAGTCATTTCAAACATCTCCTTTCGAGGGGAAAATTGTAATACGAATTCACTTCTATAGTGTGACATAACCCTCTGTAAGCGCTCAATGGAAAATTTGATTATAAGTAAATTTTATCGGTCCTCTACCTCTGCAACTCAATCCCCCAACTATCGCATATAACATGAGAAAGGCCACCTTCGTTCTCAATTTCGAAGATACTGTTGGCGCCTCTGGTATCAGAATGAACACTGTATTCCCCGGATATCATTTTCAAAACAATGCAGGTATTGTTTTCTCAGATACAACAATTATCAGAAGTGGAACGAGTCAGGATCTTTATAATGGTGAACGTGGTGCTATCGATCTGGAAGCTTCTACGGATCCGATTCGGAATATTAGTTTTCATCTATAGACCTCTTCCTGGTTGTTAAGTAACGAACAGCAGGCTATTCCTTCACCGCACCAATCATTACCCCTTGATTGAAGTATTTTTGCACAAACGGATATACGCACATAATAGGAATCGTAGCGACGATGATGACGGAATACCGCATCATATTTGCAAGGCGCAGGGCAATTTGCGCTGCCTCGCCTGTCCCCATGCCGGACTGCATCTGATTGGTAATCAGAATGTTGCGGAGAATCAGTTGCAGCGGGTGCAAGTCCGGATTTTTCAAATAGATCAAGGCATTAAAATATGAATTCCAGTGCCCGACAGCGATCCATAACCCAATAACCGCAATAATCGCTTTGGACAGCGGTAGTACTACCTGGACAAAATAACGGAGGTTCCCGCAGCCGTCGATCTGCGCTGCTTCCCACAAATCCCCGGGGATACTTGTCTGGAAAAAGGTCCTGGCGACGATAATGTTGAACACGCCCACCGAGAAGGGAAGTACCATGACCAGAAACGTATCATACAAATGAAGATCACGAATAGTCAGGAAAGTAGGAATCAAGCCGCCGTTAAAAAACATAGTAAATATGAAAAACAACGACAGAAGTTTGCGTCCTGCGAGATCTTTTCTGGATAATGCATAAGCCGCCGATATATTAACAACAAGTCCGATAATTGTACCGACCACCGTATAAAGAATCGTATTCCGGTAGCCGATCCAGATATTCTGATGCTTCAGTAGCTCTTTGTAGCCGTCCAGCGTAAACCCCTTAGGAAAAAGCCATACTTGGCCGCCGGCCACGGCTGAAGGATCACTGAATGAAGCGATAATGATGAAATAAAGCGGATACATCAGGATGACCAGAAAAAGCACCGCAATTGCATACATAACATATTCCATAACCGTATCCGAGGAACGGTCGTTTTTGATTTTTTTCGCATTTTCTTTAACTGCAGGCGCAAGTGTTCCCATGCCAGTTCTCCCCTTTTACCACAAGCTGTTTTCGCTCATTTTTTTAGAAATCTGATTGACGATGATCAGCAAAATAAAGCTAATAACCGTGTTAAACAGGTTGATTGCTGATGAGAAGCTATACTGGCTACTGAGCAGCCCGATTTTGTAGACATAGGTGGACAGGATTTCGCTTGAAGTGGCGTTCAAATCGTTCTGCATGAGATACACTTTTTCAAAACCAATACCAAGCAGCCCCCCGACACGCAGAATTAGCAGTGTAACCGCTGTCGGCATCAGCATTGGAATATCAATATAACGGATTTTGTGCCAGCGGCTTGCACCATCGACAGTAGCTGCCTCGTAGAGACTAGGATCAACCGCAGAGAGCGCGGCGATAAATATAATGCTGTCCCAACCAACATGCTGCCACACATCTGACCAGACATAAACGCTGCTGAACAGACTCGCAGATCCTATCAGATCGGGAGCCTCTTTACCGAACAGGCTGTACAGATTGCCGACAAGACCGGTGCTTGGCGACAGCAGGATCATCATCAGTCCGACCATAACCACCGTTGAAATGAAATGCGGCATATACGATACAGTCTGGAAAAACCGTCTGAACCGGTTTGGCCGCATCTGATTGACCATTAATGCAAGTATGATCGGGATTGGAAATGTGAGCATGCTGTACAAGCTAATAATCAGCGTATTTTTAATCGTGTTCGAGAACTGATAGGAATTAAAGAACTTCTCAAAATATTTAAATCCCGCCCATGGGCTATCAGCGATGCCCAGAGCTGGGCTATAATCCTTAAATGCGATTATAACCCCGTACATTGGTTTGTATGCGAATAATAAGGTAAGCACCACGGCGGGAAACAGCAGTAGATACAGCCCCCAATTCCGTTTCATTTGTCCTAACGTTCTCCCTGGAATTGTCCCAGCGGATCTCATGAAATCCCCTCCTAAAAGTGTTGTGAGCCTATGCGCTAAGCATAAACCTATCTGTGTATTTTTCTTCAGTATACCGTTCACTTTCTGCGCCTGTCGGACCTTATAGAAGCGTTAACCGGACTTTTGGAGACGCTGTCTCAAGCACAAGGGATGCCATATCCGCGCTGCGGAAGAAGCCATATTTTATATGGACTTTTACTGCTGATTTCCGGACTTTTGGTTGTGAGGGCTACTCTTCACTGGAAAAAAATACATTTCCCAGTGAACCTCCGATAGACGGCATTATTATTTCTTTATTCGAGAATCCCGATAATAACCGGTCCGGAATTCAACTGCAGTTTGCCTCCGTTGATGGTTACTTCGCTGTGGTCCATCAGATTTACGTAAACTCCATCGAGAAACCCCATATCTACCTCGGCCATCTTGCCTTTCAGGCTGAACACCACGACCAGCTTTTGTTCTGCCAAGGTATGGGTTCCGAATATGATGTCTTCCTCATCCATCGCCTTTAGGCTGTACATGCTGTGAGCCATAATATCCAACTTCTTGATGGGATATAGCGCCTGGAACAGCCAGGACCTTGAAGGTTCCCTCCCCGCTATGATTGCGTACATAAATGGAATAGACCACACTGCTGTGCCATGACAATACACTCCTTTCACTGTTTTGCTGAATCTTTGGCAGATCAAAAAATAGATGAAGCTTAAACCGCTCCATCTATTTTTGTTTCTCCATGATTTCCTTCACTTTGCGGGAGGTTTCCTCCCTGAAGTTCGGATGGCCCGATTTTACTCCACTTTCATATAACGTCCGTATGCATCCGTACGGATTTTGATCAGTTTTTCAAGACCCATGTCGTTCAGCTGCTTCACATAAGCATCCCATTGTTCATCAATATTCCCTTTACTAATGAACTGGGCGCGCATAGTATTCACGTAACCGTCGATGTCCGTGGTCAGCGTAGGAAGTTCCTCGAATTCTTCCGCAGTGTACATAACGTTAGGGAACGGTGTAGTAACGAATTCGCTGCCCAGCTTATCCAGTTGTAGCTTCAGCCCGTCTCCACTCTTCTCACTTAAGATAATTTTTTCCTCAAAGGAAGGGCTCACGTATTTCGGCCCGAAATCACGCAGCGATTGATCCCAATACCAAGCATCCGCGCTGGTTCCTGTCGGCGGGTCCATCAGGCTGTACGTGCCGTCGTCATTCTTCTGGATAACGGTACCGATAGCGCCCCAGAAGTTCTGGATGCTGGCTTCATTGGTATAGAACTCGTCGGCCCAGCGTGCGGCTACCTCCGGATATTTACTGGATGTAGTAATCAGCAGCTCGTTGCGGCTCAGGTTCATCCCGATCGGATTGCCGATGGTGTAACGGTTGCCATCCGGTCCGGCAATCGGCGGAATGGTTACATACTGGTCGCTCCATTTACCGAATACAGCATCCGGAGTCCATTGGTACGTGAAGCCTACAATCGGAGCATCCGGATTTTGGAACTTGGCAGATCTCATCGTATCGTCTTGTGTGAACAGCTCTTTATCGAGCAGACCTTCAGCGTATAATTTATTCTCCCATTTCAGGCCTTCCTTGTACTCTTCCGAAGTAGGATAGTATACCGGTTGACCGTCCTTCACCAGCATGAAGTTATTATTGAGATCAGCGATCCCGAACGGACTGATCGTGTCATTGTTGATCTCGATATAAGGAATTTCATCGGGTTTTCCATTTCCGTTCGGATCCTGCTCCTTGAATGCCTTCAGTACGTTATACAGATCGTCGATCGTCTCCGGAACCTCCAAGCCTAAATTATCGAGCCAGGTCTTGTTGATTACAGGCTGACGAGAGCTTTGTGGACGGGATGGAAGTCTTGTCGGCATTGAGTAGACTTTCCCGTCAGGGAAGGTGCTGATTTTTCTCATATCAGGTGTTTCTTCCATCGCTGCCTTCAGATTCGGCATGTATTGATCGATGTAGTCATCAATCGGGCGGAAATAGCTGAGATTATTAACGATATCCGAATCCGAGAAGGACTGATTGCCCAGCACTACATCCGGAAGCGTACCGCTTGCCAGCATAATGGATTTCTGCTCTCCCCAGTCATTGGAGGACATGACTTCCCATTCAATTTTGATATTCGTTTTTCCCTCCAGATCCTTGAGCCACTGGTTCTGGGTAAAGGTATCTCCCATACTGCCCCAGCGGACCGTCAGAACCTTCAATGTTACCTGCTCATTAACGATCGGCATGCCTTCCTTGTTGAAGTCGCTCGTATCGCTTGCCGCTGAAGTATTCTCATTGTTGCTACTGCAGCCTACGAGTCCTGCTACCATCACGGCTGCCAGAAATCCAGCTACCAGCTTTTTGGCCGATAGTTTGTTGCCCTGTTTGACCATTGTGATAATCCCCCGTTTCTTAAATATACTCTACTTTACATGTGTAATCATAACCTCCCCGGTCCTTTCATTCCGGACACTTTGGGGCCATTATTCGGACCTCTGGTACTATCTCCATTAATTCGCACGCCAGGATTTATGTCTTACAGAGCATAAAATAGCAATTTCCAGACTTTTGTTAGCGCTTTCCGGACTTTACGGCGAAATGCCTTTCTATTCTTATGTTTTTTTGGAGCAAACCTTTTATAATGTTAATGTTACCTATTAAAACGCATTCATAGAAATGATTGCCAAGAAAGGACCCGGTACAACAAACGTGATAGCCAAAGAAACAGCACTACACAAGCCGCTTCCGATCCGCCATTATGTGAAAGCTATGCTTATTATAGCGGTTACGGTTCTTATTGTAGATCTGGTGATCAGCATCACTTCAATCATTATCGTCAAGCAGCAATCCACCCGCTATCTGAAGGATACGGCGGCTCTGTACATCAATCGTATCAATCATGATTTCGATTACATGAATCACTATATGGGCTGGACGCTGGCGAATGACGAAACGCTGAACAAAATGAACGCCTACGACATCAACAGCGTCGAATTCTTCAAGTCTAACGAAATTCTGCACAGCCGGTTCGCCGAGCTGCAGAAGAATTACGGACAGGAATATAACTTTTTCTATTATTTAAAAAACCAGTCATTCTTCCTGAACTGTGCGCCGATCAGTGTAAATTATGGCGAATATCTGGAGCTGAAGAAGCAGATTATTTCTTTTATCGACGACAAGGAGGTGTACGAAAAGTTCTATTCCAAATGGACGCCCATCCTAGTAGGCGGCAAATATTATGTAATCAACATTGTCCCGTACAACAACCGCTATCTGATCGGACTGATCTCCGCCGATAACTTGATCCGCCCGTTGCGTGAAATTAATCTAGGGGCCAACGGCTATGCTTCGCTCGTGGATGATCAGGGCACCGACCTTACCATCCCCATTTCGAACAATGGCAAAGATATATCAGAAGACACAGGCTTCGCCTCCTTTATGCAGCCACGAACGACGATTATCAGCGAGTTCCTGGGTACAACATTCAGTGCGAAGATGGTTATCAAGTTCGGAGCCTTTGAAAAGATTATGATCGTCCAGCTCCTGATTGTCCTGCTGTTCTTCATTGTTACATCTTCACTGTTTGTCATTATACTGTTCTTCAATAAAAGAGTGCTCGGGCCGATTCAAAGCTTCTCCGAAAATCTAGCGCTTATTAATGAAGAAAGCCAGCCGACGGACTACAAGGTCAGCAAAATCATTGAGTTGGAGCAGGCCAATACCCAGTTCAAGGATCTCGTAGAGCAGATCAAAACCTTCAAGATCACCATGTATGAACAGGAACTGGAGAAGCAGCGCATCCAGCTGGATTATATGAAGCAGCAGATCAAGCCGCATTTCTTCCTGAATTGCCTGACCAGCATATACAGCATGGCCCAAATTCAAATGTATCAGGAAATTGAGGATATGGCGATGACCACCTCCAGGTATTTCCGCTATCTGTTCCAGAGCGGCGAAAACTTTGTCCCGCTTGCGAATGAAATTGAGCATGTGCAGATGTATCTGGAGATTCAGAAGCAACGTTACCAAGACGCCTTCAGCTATCAAGTAGAGCTGAGCGAGGAGGCCAAGGACGTGAAAATTCCGCCGCTCGTGCTGCAGACCTTCATTGAGAACTCTATTAAATATGCCATCTCCCGGGAAAATGAAGTTCAGATCCGGCTCACAGTGAAGCGGTGCCTGCTGGAGGATGATATCGAAGCCACGCAGATTCAATTCTCGGACACCGGGCCGGGCTTTCCGGCCAATGTGCTAGAGAAGCTCGAGGCCGGACTGCCGCTGGATCAGGCGAAAGGTACGCATATCGGCATTATGAACACGCTGAAACGGCTGGAGTACCTGTATTACAATCTGGCAACCGTCAGATTCACCAATTTGCCTGGCAGCGGCGCATGCATCACTCTGATGTTGCCGGATCTTCCCGAACCTTCAACAGAAATGGAGCGCAAACTATGAATATATTGCTTGTGGATGACGACTACTACGTAATCGCAGCTCTGCAGAAAAAATTTGACTGGAAGCTGTTGGGTATCGAAACCGTATATACGGCCAACAATGTCGCCCAGGCGCGGGGAATTCTGGAGAACCATCCGGTGCAGATCCTGATTTCCGACATTGAGATGCCCCAGGGCAGCGGTCTAGAGCTGCTGGCCTGGATCAGAGAGCAAAATTACAGCGTGCAGACGATCCTTCTGACCAATTATGCGGATTTCAATTATGCCCAGAAAGCGATCGAGCTTCAGAGCTTTGAATATTTTCTCAAGCCGATTGAATTCGACAAGCTGATGCTGATTATCCAAAAAGCAATTGTCCGCGCCAAGGAGCAGCAGATCAACGAGCAGGCCATTCTGGGTGGTTACTTCTGGCAGAAGAACCAGTCCAAGAACCTGGAGCATTTCTGGCGCAGGCTGGTCAGCGGAAGCACTTCCTTCCCGCTTAAACAAGTGGACATCATCCATGCGATCAAAGAACAGAACCTGTGCTATCAGATGAACGATCTCATCCAGCCTATTCTTTTCAATGTATTTCCCCATATCGGCAGTATGGGCAAAGAAGAGAAGGATCTGTTCGACTTTGCGCTGCTGAATTTGCTCTATGAGCTGCTCCAAAGCTCCGATTACACGATCGAGAGTATTCTGGAATTTAAAGACTATAACTGGATCGCCATCCTCAAGTGGAATGAGCGACCGGAGGATGCCGTAGTGCTACAGGCTACTGGGACTTCTTTTATCCAAAAAGCCGTTCCCTATCTAAAATGCGACGCCTGCTGCAATATCGGTTTGGCAGGTGAGTTGCACCAAATTGGCAACATCCTGAAGCAGCTACTGAATATGGACGAAGAGCTGACGAGATGTCGAAATCAGACCTATCTGGTGGAGAACTACCTGCGTCAACCGAAATCATCCTATACCCCACCGGATCTGGCCCAGCTGGAAGAGTTGCTCAATCAGAACAGGCTGAGTGCTTTTCTGGAGGAGGCTATCCGTTATTTAAGAACCATGCTGAGCCACAAGTCGCTCGACACTTCCGTGCTTGGCCTGTATCGGCTGGATATCGTGCAACTGGTGTATTCTTTTCTCAAGCAGAAGGGCATTCAGGTACATAAATTGTATGCCCGCAAGGCCAATGACAAGCTACTGCTCCACTCCCTGCATTCAATCGAGGATATGGAGGAATATCTGAAGTATCTGGTTAATACCGCCATGGAATACCGCGACTTCGTCGCCCAGCGCAAATCGATCGTGGAGGAGATTAAGCAGTATATTCATGAGCACTACGGAGATGATCTTACCCGCAACGATCTGTCGGAGATTGTCTATCTCAATCCTGATTACCTGGCCAGACTGTTCAAGCGGGAAACCGGCATCTCCCTCGGTAGCTACGTTATACAAGTCCGAATTGCCGCTGCAAAGCATCTGCTAGAGACAACCAATCTGTCAGTTTACATCATTGCAAGCAAAACCGGATATACGAACTATTCCTATTTCTCCAAGCTATTCAAGCAGGAGGTCGGGCTGTCGCCGAATGAGTATAAGAAGATCTTGACTTAAGTCATTGAACGTAGAAATCCCCCGACTATAATGGAGTCACTACAGAACGAGGGGGATTTTTTCATTAGTATTACAAGGAGTAAATTATCGGATCAGCGAACATCAACTCTAACTACCGGCACAGCATTAATGATCATGACGCTCACTGCCTTTTTTTCATATGGCTTCACACATGCAGAGCTCTACGTGGACGGTAATTATATCCACTATATTGAACTTTCTATTCTAACACTAGGATCAAATTAATACAGACTTTAGTCCCTATAAATTTTCAACAAAATGGAAAGTAGAGTAAGACTGTTCATTAACCTCCCAGTCCCTTCATCTCACAGAAAAGTTACAATTTATCATATACTTACCAACAGAAAGAGAGAAACCAGGGGCATCGTATACATACGAACTGGAAATTTATGAAACCGTTGATTGTTCAATAATGCCGTCCATTATGACAAAAACCTTACTTGACGTATTCAGTAATTATAATATTTCGATATACCCTTCTGTTCCATGTACGCGAATTCGTTGCCCATCTTTTATCAGTTTGGTAGCATTCTCCACTCCGACAACTGCTGGCAAGCCATATTCACGTGCGATAACTGCTCCATGGGTCATCAGTCCGCCAACTTCGGTGACTAGACCTTTGATGGATACAAACAAAGGTGTCCAGCCAGGGTCCGTAAAAGAGGTGACTAATATATCTCCATCTTCAAGATCAGCATCTTCCATGTTTAAAATGACACGTGCTCGGCCCTCTATAACTCCGGAAGAAACAGGTAAACCTACAATAGCTTCGGCAGGGAGATTTTCTCGTTTGTACTTGCCTACAATGATTTCACCATCGGACGTGATGACACGCGGGGGAGTTAGTTTTTCATAAAATTTGTACTCGTCTTTTCGTTTGCTGATGATCTGGTAATCCAGTTTATTTGTGCGTATGACTTCGTGAAGTTCTTCAAAAGTGAGATCGTATATATCTTCTTTTTCATGAATAACGCCCACTTGTACGAGTTGTTCGGCTTCCTTCATTAAAGCCTGCTTATAAACGAAGAAGCGATAAATATATCCGTATTTTGGATATTCCCGATAACCAATGAAATTCCGGACTAGGTCGATCATTCGTTTTGTCTCTTCGGCTTTTTGTTCACCATCCGGCAATTGTTTCAATCGATCTAATAACTCTTGTTCTTTCTTCAAAGCTTCCTGTCGCCCTTGCTCAAATTTCCGTTTGCTAGCATTAGGCTCAAAGTTTTTGATATTACTAAGAATCATGGGGACAAGTGTAGTTGGTTTTTCGCTCCAACGAGTTCTAGTAATATCGATTTCTCCGGCACACCGCATTCCATATTTGCTGAGATAATCATAGAAAGCGTCTTGGGTTTCCTGTCCGCCCTCAAACTTAACCAGTCCATTCAGGAAATTATCATCTTGTACATGTTGCAAGTAATTTATTACTTCTGGATAAGGACGAATCACATCTGCGACATCCAATAGCGCCAGACCCATTTCCGAAGTGATATTGTTCGGTACAGATTGAGAAAGCGTATCTGCTGCGTTTTTTTCACCTAACCATTCGTTCATTTTTTCATTGATCCATGATGAAGCATTCATGGCTGTCATATGCACACCAAAGCTTTGTGGATCAGATAAAATCTTCTTTAATTCCTGAATATCTTCCAGAATAAAACCAAACAGATCCGACCCTGATTTCGTTTGGATGTTTTGTTTTAACTCTTCTATCGATGTTTGACTACGCTTAATCAAATCAGAAACGATTGTCGGATCGTATTTGATTAATGTTTGATAATCCGCAGGTGGTTTACCTTTATTGCTTTTAGCGGGACCCGGTTCTTTTTCACCATCTGGTGACAATTTGATAAAATCTTCGCGCTCAATGATGGTCATGAGTGCGTCTTTTATGAGCGGATCGGATTTTCCCAGGACATTTACTAAAGTTTCCCTGCCGGAAGGTGAAGCCAGCATAGCTGTACTATCAACAAACAACCTTCCGCCGGCTTTACGCATGGGCGCAGGAGTAATTAACAGGTAAAAAGACAATCCCAATGGTTTTATGGGGTCAGTCATCATTTGTTGATGACCGACAGATACGTAAACGTGATTTTCTAGATCATTCGCTTCTGGGATCGGGTACAAAGTTGTGATTGGCCGACTCTGGACAATATAAAATGTCTCATCAACCAAACACCATTCGATATCTTGTGGGTAACCAAAATAAGCCTCGATCTGTCTTCCTATGCGTGCTAGTTGTAAAATTTGTTGTTCAGTAAGTGTTTGAGTCTTTTGCTGATCGGGATTGATCTGCTTGGTCTCTGTTCCGCCTTCTTTTCGTCCATAGATAGCCAATTTTTTGGTTGCTATCATCTTTTCGACGATTTCCTCTCCCTGTACTTTATAACAATCGGCAGATACCAAGCCAGAGACCAGTGCTTCCCCAAGTCCAAAACTGGCATCGATTGATAGCAGCTTTCGGTTAGAAGTAATCGGATCAGCGGTAAATAAAATCCCTGAAGCCTGCGGGAAAACCATCCTTTGTACGATAACGGATAAATAAACTTGACTGTGGTCAAATTTATTTTTCATACGGTAGATCACCGCACGATCCGTAAACAGGGAAGCCCAACATTTGCTGATATGTTGCATGATGGCATCGACACCGATGATATTTAAATAGGTGTCTTGTTGACCAGCAAAAGAGGCATGTGGCAAATCTTCAGCAGTCGCACTAGAACGCACGGCATAAGCATGACCATCACCAAGCTGGGAGAGATAGTGAGTAACCGCTGTTACAACATCAGAAGGGATTTCTGCTTCCATAATGATTTGTCGAATCTTCCTGCTGATTTCACCAATTTGATCTCGATCTTCTGCCTTTAGCATTGTTAGTTGATCCAACAAAGCATGATACGTTTGGTTTTGTTCGATGGCTTGTTGATATCCTACGGTTGTAACACAGAATCCTTCTGGCACTTGCATTCCTTGAATTTTTGATAATTCCCCTAAATTCAACCCTTTTCCGCCAACGAGCAAAAGTTGCGTTTTTTCTATTTCCTGAAAACCGAGAACCAAAGAATTCATTCTACATCTCTCCTAATCACTAAATTGAGAAAAAAGATTTGACAAGAGTTTACCGGCATGATAAACTATAATTGTAAGATAAGATATTTATGCCTTTTTCAATTGTTAAAGTCGTGATCCGATTATATCATCGTGTCTCTTTATATGCAATAAAAAAGAACCTGGTAAAAATTACCATGTTCTTTTTTGATTTCCCACTATCATTAGTATCATACTTCATATAATTTACCGTTACGTTAAACTCCAAATAAGCTTGATAGAAAGTGCGAATAGCTAAAAAGTGGATAAAATCCTCGATTGGCGTTTCTGCCTAGCAAACTTCCCTTCTAACCCTTTGGGTACATCCATCCCCTCATAAAGCTTAGAACCAACGGCCCGCTTCTTAGGGTCATCAACCGTATACATAACGTTTACCACAAGACTATTCACGATAAATATTATGAAAGTACTAAAACCTCGTTCATTATGAATCACTTTGAACCGTAGATAATGAAACGAGGACCGGACCGGCAAAATCCGAGACTTCTTCGCCTTTTGGATTGTGAAGACGGAACAGGAAAGCCTCACCTGTTTCTGACTTCCACACGATATAATCGTTAATCCCTTCACCACTCGAGACTTGAAGATAGATCTCGGCGGAACCCAGGGGATGTTCGACAAGCTCACCACTAAAATCGGATACTTCCCCGAACTTTTCCAACTCCTCTTTTCCTGCAGTTTTAAGCTTCACTAAATCATAATTTGCAGTAAGCGATTCGATTTCGACATCGTATTCCGGATTGCTGCTAAAAAACAGGCGTCCTTCGGCAGCGTCGAAAGTAAACTTTTCGAATACGTATAAGGAAAATCCTTCACCTTGATGCAATGTGGCCGTATGTGATTGGTTACCCTCACTCGTCATCAAATCAAAACTTTCAGTCTGGGGACGCGTCACTTCGGGATTATTCTCGTTCTCAGATGCAGGAACCGTGACCACTTCATTATCCGGTGTTGAAGTTTCAGGGTTGGCTGCAGGGTCAGTTGCTCCTGAGCATGCTGATAGAGTTAGAACTATGACAAAAATCGAGATTTTCATGATAGCAGAATACTTTTGATACACAATTAATCACGCCTTTCTATCGTTAGTCCATGCATATTTCATTACTACAGTTGATGTTCAGACAACCACTGATTTCACAATCTGACACATTCATATAAACCAGACGAACAGAGAGTTGGTCTGGTTTATATGAATAGTAATACTTTAATATACTCCTTTTATTACAAAAAATGAGCCTCGAATGGTTCCAGCTAGTTTAGATTTCTGCCTGGCAAACTTAAACTTCCCTTCTAACTCTTTTGGTATCTCCATCCCCTCAGAGAGCTTAAAACCAACGGCCCGCTTCTTAGGATTATCAACCGTATACATAACATTGACTACAAGACCATCTTCATAAAAGATGTAGGCAAATTTAATATCTTCCACTTGAAAACGCGATGTTTCTAAAGGTCTGGCTGCAAACTCAATATCACGTTCATCTTTCAAAATTTGGTTCACATAATCAAGGGTATCGTGGCTTTCGCTAGCTGGTATAACCGTAAATTCATACTTATATTTGTTCATAAAGTAGCGGGCTTCATTAGCTCGTAAACCAGCAAGCGCTTCTCCTATTGGAGAAGTTTCTAATCCAACCGTAGACACATTTTTAAAATCAACGATACAGGACATGATTATCCCTCCTAAAAGTTTTGCAAACGTTACAATTTAGAATCTACTTCAGGCAAAACTCGCATTGGAAGCATTCACTGATCTCTTTTATTTCCTGACAACAGGAATCCACATTTCACCAAATACCAAGCCGTTTCGTTGTCCCATCTCAACCGTTGCATTTGGCCCGCCAACATAGGCAATATCTTTTACTTCCGGCAAGACTTGACCGAAGGCAATACCCGTAAGCGTATTACTCATCTCATCAGCCGTCCTGCCTTCACCAGTAACAACGAGGTATTCTCCCTTAGGAAATTGGATAACTCTGGACGCTTCTGGTACCGATGCCTCTGTCATGACGCCAGCATAGTACATCATTTTGTTATTCACCGCTTCGTTCACGGCAAAAATGTAGTCATTCGCAGCGACGGCCTTTAAAGTGCCAAGACTTCCATCATGTTCGATTTCTGACCAAAAATCTGCCTTCTCCTTGTTTATGCCGGCATAATCTGTGTAATCGCTCTTAAGCTCCGTTCCAATACCTAAAACGATAAAGCTGTCTTTTTCCTCAAGGGTATAATTGGCCATATTCAAAACCTTCCTCTTTTTTTAATTTATCAAATGTGTTGTCTTTTCACTTGATAGGTTTATAATAGCCTTAAATCATGTCAAAAAATGATACTGTTTAGGGGACACTATGAAAAAAGTTGAACGGATTAATATCATCATGCGTTATATTAACAACCGCGCCCACTTTACGATTTCTGAAATCATGCGAGAATTTAACATCTCTCGCTCAACAGCTATTAGAGATGTCAGAGAAATTGAAGCTATGGGAATGCCGCTTGTCGCTGAAGTTGGGAGGGATGGGGGATATTTTGTCATGAACAACTCTGTTCTGCCCACTGTCCGCTTTACTGATAATGAGATTAAAGCTCTTTTTATTGCCTTTATGGCCACAAGAAATCAACAACTCCCTTATCTAAAGAGTCGACAGTCTTTATCTGAAAAATTACTTGGCCTCATCTCAAAAAATCAGCAAGATGACCTTGTGCTTTTAAATCAAATATTGCTTTTTGAAGGGACCAACCCTCATAATCCCGACCTTCTTGATCTGTCAGACCTACCCCATCCTATGTTAGAAAAACTCATCCAAATCCTTTTGTTGGACAGTTATTTATTTGTTACCATCAAAGAAGATAAGGAATTAAAGTCTTATCCTATTTATATGTTGCACCTTTATCGTGAAAAAAGCTTATGGCTAATCGAAGGCTTTGATTTAGAGGAACACACGAGGCGGATTCTTCCTGTCGACAATCTCACCGATGTAAAACCATACCCTATCAAAAAGAGAGTAAGTAAGAAAAATATTTTAGAACAACTAAGCAAGCAGGAAGAAGTAATCAACCTTATCCTTGAACTTGGTCCAAAGGCGATTGCCCAGTTCAAAAAATACCATCCTTTAAAAATTTCAATTTCCTATACGAATCCTTACCAAAGCACAGCCATTCTAAAGACTTTTATCAATGTTCATCATTCAGAAGAAGTAACGGAAATAACCAATTGGCTTTTATTCCTAGGTGAGGATATCAAGGTCAGGGAGATACCAGAAGAAGTCTTAGACGATTTACAAGGAAGATTATGCTTATACCGCCCATAAGTATCTTACTTGACATATTCATCCATTACAATAATTCGATATACCCTTCTGTTCCATCTACGTGAATTCGCTGCCCAACTTTTATCATTTGGTTAGCATTCTCCACTCCGACAACTGCTGGTAAGCCATATTCACGTGCGATTACTGCTTCATGGGTCATCACTAAAGAGGTTGCCTTAAAGTTCACTTTAAGGTCTATAATAAAACCTCAGGGAAAGATTAAAGTGAAATAAGAACAAAATTATTAAAATAAAATAAGATTTATGGAGGGATACAATGAAAATTCATATAAAAGAAGCAGCAGAAAAGGTAGGTTTGCCTACACATACACTCCGATATTATGAACAAGAGGGTCTTCTACCTTTTATAAATAGAGATGAAAATAAAAATCGTATTTTTAACGAATCAGATATTTTATGGTTAGAGTTGATTATATGTTTACGAAAAACTGACATACCTCTTTCAGAGTTACGTACGGTAGTTGAACTAACAAAAGAAGGAGAAAGCACAGCTTCGCAACGCAAACAAATATTTGAGAAACATAAAGAAAAAATGATGGAGAAACAAAGAGACTTAGATAACGCTTTTGTTAAGATTGAATCGAAAATAGAATACTACGACGAATTAGAAAAAAATTACCACAAATCCATGCTTAATGAGGTCTTATTAGTAAAATAAAAGTGCGACTCGCTCTGTTCTTTTATATAATTTTCAAAAAAAGTCTTGCCTTAAAGTCAACTTTAAGGCTTAAGCTATTTTTGTTGCTTACGTTGTTACGAGTTTCTTCAATCAACTTAATATTTTACAAAAGAAAGGATTGTTATCTTTATGTGCAATAATCATAAATCCATGACGACGACACGTGTTCTAAGTGTCCCAAGTGCAAAAGCTTCATTTGAAAAGACAACTATTGAGCGGAGAGAATTACGGCCATACGATATCTTAATAGACATTAAGTATAGTGGCATTTGCCACTCTGATATTCACAGTGCCTTCGGTGAATGGGCTGGTGGAATCTTTCCAATGGTTCCGGGTCATGAAATTGCCGGAGTCGTAGAGGCAGTAGGATCAGAAGTGACCAAATATGTCGTTGGTGACCGAGTGGGCGTTGGCTGCTTTGTTGATTCCTGTGGAGAATGCGAATACTGCCTCAGTGGAGAGGAGCAATATTGTACGAAAGGTGTTATCAACACCTATAACGGTCTAGACTACGATGGCAATCCAACATACGGTGGATATAGCCAAAAAATCGTTGTAACGGAAGGGTTCGTTGTCCGAATCCCAGACGGCCTGGATATGGCTGTGGCAAGCCCACTATTATGTGCAGGTATTACCACATTCTCTCCATTGAAACACTGGAACACTGGCCCAGGTAAGAAAGTTGCCATTGTAGGAATGGGAGGTCTTGGCCACGTAGCAATTCAATTTGCTCATGCTATGGGAGCTGAAGTAACAGTATTGAGTCGCTCCGTTAATAAGAAAGAAGAAGCGTTAAAATTTGGCGCAGATCATTACTTTGCTACAAGTGATCCTGCTACATTTAAAGGACTAGCAGGTCGTTTTGATCTAATCTTAAACACGGTGTCTGCAAATCTGGATGTTGATGCGTATTTATCACTGCTTCGTATTGATGGGACACTTGTAAATATTGGTGCACCAGCTAAACCAGATAAGTATCATGTATTTTCATTAATTATGGGTCGTCGCAGCATAGCTGGTTCACTCGTTGGGGGAATTCGTGAAACCCAGGAAATGCTCGATTTCGCAGATGAACACGGCATTGCTCCTATGATTGAAGTGATCAGTGCAGACCAAGTTGAAGAATCATATGAACGTGTCCTCAAAAGTGATGTTCGGTATCGATTCGTTATTGACATCTCTACTTTATAACTTGCAAAGTAGCATAACGCTTCCTACCATAAGAAAAAGGCTATCGTTTTAGTTTGAACAAAACGATGGCTTTTTTTCTATTTGATGTATATCGAATCAATTGACCGATCCGTTTCTTTAGCTGCTGTTGATGATCTACACCTTGCACGATCATCCTACGATCCAACTCGCAAATCACAGTTGCCGCCCATAGTTGAGGTTTCTAGTGAAATATCATATATATTATTGCTGTCTTTTTCAAGTATACTATAACTAGATTGACTATCTAAACAAATATAGAGGAGTAACTTCACATCATGATCAAACGATTGACTGCACTATTTTCGATTCCTTCGTATGGCTTACTTTTTTTATGTATGTTACTGCAGGGCATGGGTCTTTCACTCAGCTCACCTTTTTTATCCATTTATTTTACGGATCAGCTTGGAGTATCTGTTGGAATGTTTGGTATTTTTTTAGCCGTCACGTTAATTGCTGGGATATGGATCAGTATGCTAATCGGGAGACGCTCTGACCTCGGCATGAATCGTAAAAACATTTACATTGTCTCCATGCTCTGCAATGCATTGGCTTTTAGCGGATACTTGCTCATTAAGGATTTTACGACCTTGTTCATCTATATGACTGTGTTTACTGCCCTCGGTGCACCAGGTATGCCTCAATTATTCGCCATTTCTAGAGAAGCAGTGACTAAGAGTAATTTTACTGATCATGCGTTTGCTAATTCTACCTTGCGTTCTGCTTTCTCGCTTGGTTTCATTATTGGTCCATTAATCGGTACTATGTTAATCGCTGCTGTTGGGTTTAAGGGGATATTCTCGGGTACGATCGGAGTGTTCCTGCTTGCTCCCTTGCTTATATTCCTTTTTCTCAAATCAAATACAGAAGAACTGAAAAGAAGTAATGCTAAAGTGGAAGTAAAAAATCTCCCTCTGGGTAAGAACCATAATATTCTGCTTCCTTTCCTGATTCTGATACTTATGTATATAGCTCACTGGACAAGTAGCCTTAATACCGCCCTCTTTATTACTAACAATCTTGGGGGAACAACAAGCGATGTTGGTCTAGTCAGTAGTATTTGTGCTGCGCTGGAAATTCCTTTTATGATTACGCTAGGTCTACTCAGTGCAAAGTACAGTAATAGAATCTTGATGATGTGTGGCTCCATTCTAGGAGGAGTATATTACGTCGTTGTCATGATTTCAGACTCGATGTGGCAGATGCTTGCAGCTCAAATTCTGCTTGCCGTGTTTGTTGCCGTAATTTCTGCGATTGGTATTAGCTACATTCAGGATCTTCTTCCAAGCCAGCCTGGGTATGCATCTACGCTCTACTCTAATTCATCCACAATTGGTAGACTCGTTGGTAGTCTTGTTGGCGGGGGATTAGCCAGTATTGTAGGGTACCGGTATTCCTTTGTATTCTGTTGTATACTCATGATTATTTCTCTAATCATGCTTGCGGTAAGTGGACGTCACACTGTAAATGAACCACAAAAATTAGCGGTTTAATCCTAATTTGCTCATTTTTAATCTTCTAGACCATTCTCTTCTAATGTGAAGAAGAGAATGGTTTTTTGTTCATCATCACCTACACCAATTTTCTGTTAATCCACCCATTGTAACTAACATATGAACGAGAGGATTGAAGTTGACTCTTGAACCAAAAGTGTGGAGTCTAGCAATAATCGCCGGTGTTACTTTTGCTTTCTTTTTTAAATAACTGTGGTATACCCAAAATTTTATACTTTCTTATTTTTTAAGAAAGAAGACTGTCGGTAAATTTCGCCGACAGTCCTTCTCTTCCAAGCAGTATACTCCTCGTCCTATTCGCTGGACAATTCCTTGAGCGATTTGATTTTACCATGGGGATGCTGTTCTTGCTTTCGTGACTTCCAGGCAGCATCTTTCCTTCTCTTCTGGTGAGCCATAACAGATATCCTCCTTTGGAAAATTGATTGAGATGTATACCACTTTCTTATTTTGTCATTCCTCGGCTCTGTTCATTCATAATATTTTTACGTTGGATATTTGGTATTGCTTAGTGTAACACTGTTCCTCTTTTCAGTCCAAATGGTGCTGGAGGTGCCGTTCACTTCCACCTGCTTTGGACTTTAGAACCTCCGCTCACAGCGATCCGAAGCGGCGTATCAGGAGTTTAAAAATAAAGTCTTATACTTCGACTTATACTTCGGGTCAGTGTTATAATTCGGCGATGAAGCCTCAACTCCGACACGGCCTACTCAAAAAAACCTTTCAGGTTTAAATGCTATATCCGAAAAAAATTTATATTGTTACATGGTTCAATTCACATTCGGAGAATATAAAATAAATGATATGATATATAGTCGTGGAGCATTGAAGCATTCTTCCCTAAATTCACATAAACATATTAGGTATTAATCAGGGTATTAATCAGTTTCCTGGGTACAGTTCATGGATTTTGGAGACCAAGTTTTCTGAATTAGTATGGAATAATTGGTTTGAATCCGTCCATGCCGATTTCAGAAAATACGAAGCATGAAACTGCCATCCCTGATGAGCTGGATTAAATTCCATTTGAATTTCGCACCCCGGTCTTCCTCGGTATACCCTAGAACCCGGCTTTCGCCAGCTGCCAATTTGGGTGATCCTGTCCGGATTCTGGCCAGTGATATATGTAAACCTGTCATTGTATGGAATGTCCGTCAAATGAAACTTTGGACATCCCACTGCAAATACTTGAATATGCTGAAAGCCGTACTTCTCCTCCAAATCAAGCCCTGTCCGATAGGCGATCACACCTCCTGCACTATGCCCGATAAGGATTACCTGATCCGACACTACTGCATGCTCGCGGAGGATTTGCGCTACGTTTGTTACCCGCTTGGACTGGGCATGGGCCAGGTCATAGCCAACTTGAGTAAGCTGCCTTGCCAGCAGAGGCATTAACGACGAACCCGTAGTGCCGTTTGCCATCCCATAGGGAAAGATCATCACAACTTTGACATTTCGATATCTTTTGGCAATCTCACTGGCAGCATCTTCAAAATTATTACGATAAGTCAATACACCGGCTAAAAAACAAACCACCGTGCGGCACTTTATTGTACATGTGCTATTGGAGGATACGTACGTCTCTATCATGATTTCCTAGCCACCTCCTTTTGATGAATAAGTGCCCCGCGATTAAAAATAATACGGTCTATTTAAATTAGTTATCTCAACACAAAAGGAATAAGTATATGACAACCTCTCTTTCCATATCTTTTAAAAAATGATAAAGGTGTGAGAGCATGTTAAAATCAAAAAAACAAAACCAATTCGTGTTTTATACAATTAAAGGATCAACCATTAAAAAGTTTTTAATCTTAGATTTGGTTACTGGATCCGTTATTTATTTTGCGGTCAAAATAATTTATTCAAGCATATTGATTGCGACTGTAGGAAGTATTATTGGAACTGAAGGAATTAAAAAGATATCAAAGTTCCAAAAAAAATCATTGAAATTTAAACTATGAAGAACAATATAGGTTATAACAAACACAATTTAAGAACATTGATTACACTCTCTGCCCGTTATCTTTTAGTTATATTAGCTTTTTTCAACGTCAAATGACAAGGACGTCATCTCATAAATGAAAAAAGCCGCTATATGAGCGACTTTCAGTTTAACAATGTTGTTGTCTTCACGAAGCTCTTTTTACTCCTTTCCAGGAACAACCCTGTGGAGTTAGAGATTCGATTCCATGCATTCTGTTATCCGTTCAAGTCAACGGTTTGGTTCAGATTTGATTCATCTGATCCTTTTCCTGTGATTTTCGAGAATAGTTGCTTCACCATCTTCGTCTTACTTCCCGTTTCCCAATATTCGGCCGACTCTGCTTTTATCTTTATCAAAACGAGATTCGGATCGTCCGGTGTAGTCTCCAACAACTTCTCGTAAGCAATGTTCCAGAATTCTTTTATTTTGGCTGGACTCGATACCAACTCTGCTTCTCCTCGTAAAGACACGTAGGACTTATCTACATAAGCTACATTCACACTTCGATTACGGAGGAGTTCCTGATATTTGTTAGTATCTTTTTTCGTCAAGAACCACAGGTCACCATCAAATTCAACTTCTTGTGTCTTCATTGGACGTGACACCAATCCTTGCTCCGTTACCGTCGTGAGCATAGCTGTGTCGATCCCTTTAATCAGATCTCTGACTTTCTCAATCGCCTCTTGGTTTGACAATGATTGATTCGACATGTGTTCACCTCATTTCGTTTTTTTATCCTCTTTATATCTTTTCCAATTCAGAATCTTATTATGAATAACAAAAGACACTGACCAAAGGAAGGTCAGTGTCAAGCCAAAACTCATACGTATTCTCTTATTGGAAGCTCCTACAATGTAGTAATAATCGGTCCATCCTTCGTAAGAATAATCGTATGTTCGTATTGAGCTACAAAACTTTTTTCTGTAACATAGGTCCAGCCATCTTCTTTTTGGGATACTTCTTCTTCTAAGGTCGAGATAAATGGTTCGAATGCGATAACCATCCCCTCCATTAATAATTCATTATCCCATGTATCATTATAATTAAAAATATGGTCAGGTGCTTCATGTATTGTACGTCCAATACCATGTCCTGTAAGGTTTTTGATAACAGTTAATCCATTCTCTCTCGCTGTTTGGAATACTGCTTTTCCGATTCTACTTTTTTTTGAACCAGGTTTTGCGTTCTTAAGCCCTGCTTCAAATGCCTTTTTGGCAACGTCGCATATTTTCGTTAATACTTCTTCTCCTTCACCTACTACAAACGAGATTCCTGTATCCGCAAAATACCCGTTTTTGGAACCAGAAACATCTATATTTACTAAATCCCCTTCATGAATAACCCGTTGACCCGGAATACCATGTGCCACTTCTTCATTAACGCTAATGCAAGTATAGCCAGGAAAATCATATTCACCTTTTGGGGCTGAAACTGCACCTGCTTTTTCTAAAAACTCTCCGGCTATATCATCAAGTTCTTTGGTCGTTATGCCAGGAATTGTTCTTTGTACCAGTTCATCTCTAATGGAGGCAACAATTTTACCAATTTCCTTCAAACCATTAAAATCTTCTTCTGTTTTTGCAATCATCGTATATCCTCACTTTTTAAAGTATCTTATGATTAGTATTCCATTTATGATTCTAGCATAAACGAAACAATTTTTCCTTCAACTAAATGCCCGTTACTTTAAGTACATTCTTCAAAATCACTCCTCTATATTATCATAAATATCCATTTCCTTTTCTAGAAAAGTACCGAATATGGACGTTTATGGCGTAAAAAGTGTGGATACAATTAAAATAGCCACCCTACTGGCGGCCTAAATTTTATCTCTTTTCTTTTTTTCAAAAGTCATAGGCTATTGCATCTCTGCCGGGTGCGCTTCTCTAATGACGCTCGTACACCTGATCCGGACGCTAAATGTTGTTGATACTGTTCCATCCACATGTTCGTTAACCTTTTCTCAGCATCGGATGTAATCGCGCATGGCGCAGCATCGGATACGTGGCGAATAATGCAGCCAGACTCACCGCCCCTACGCACGAAGCGATCGTCATCACACTCATCTTGAAATTCGACATCCAGTCGAACAAGGCCGAAATAGTGCCTCCATAATAAAGAAATATGCCTGCGATCATTACGATCATGAGCATGATAATGCTCCGTGTGAATCCTACCCGATACACGATGGCATAGCCGAAGAAAGAAAGACCGAAGCAAACCATGCCTACCATCAGATCGATCCACAAATAGGCGAAGAAATGGTACTCCCTAAAAAACAACCTCGCAGCATGCATAATGCCTGCCTCTACCGAATTCCATTGATAGACTGTCAATAGCACGTATTGGCATAAGTTTAGACACAATATGCTGAAAATAACGCCTACCAAACCTATGCCGTAGAAAGCTTTAAGAAATTGTTCCCGCGTACTTCCCATCCCGATCGAGATCGCAAAGAGGGACTTGAATCCGAAGAGCCCGAAAAAGGGAATAAAGAAATAAGTCGGCCCGGATATCGAAGCAAGTGTATCCCGATCGAGATCAAAGACCAAGCCGACGATGATCCATACGATCGTCAACGGAACGGTAATGAATAACAACAAGAGTTTAGCAAAATACCAGCCCACATCCTCGTACATCAACCGAAATACCGCGCTCCTTGCGTTCATACGTATACCTCCGCATCTTCCGTTATATTTAACAAATAATTTTGCAAGTCAGCTTTTTCAATGGAAAGCCCATGAACTTGCGCTTGCTCCTTCCATTGCTTCGAGTATGGAGCGTCGAGCATCACCCTGATTTTCGATCCTATCACGCTTTGCTCCAGCACTTTATAACCGTCAATAACGTTTGTGACAGCGCTCCGTTCGCCAACCAACCATATACCTTGCTCGCGGAACTCGTCGATCGGTTGATGATGCAGCAACTTGCCCTTGTGCATAACGATCAACGATTCGCAGAGTGCTTGGACTTCTTCAATATGATGACTCGAAATTAGAATTAGACGAGGTGAATCCTCATGGCTTTCTCTTAATGCCTCATACAGCTTTCTCCGCATCCCAGCATCCAGACCGTTCGTTGGCTCATCGAGTATCGTTATGTCAGCATGGCTAGATAACCCGATAATAAACTGTAACGCAGACTTCATCCCTTTGGACAGTTTGGATACTTTCTTCTTGGAGTCCAATCTGAAAGTTTCGATCAGATGGTCTGCCGTAGCTTGATCCCAGTTGGTATTGAAGTATCGACCGAAACGTAGTGCATCCTGTACCGTCCATATCGAGCTGAACGGATGATCCTCCTGCATGTAGCAGACATGCCGAACTGCCGCCGGGTTACCGTAAGGTGCCAAGCCCATAACTTGAACCGTTCCGCCGTGAGGCCGTTGATGACCGGCCAGTAGTCTCATCAGCGTTGTTTTGCCAGCCCCGTTGCGACCCCACAACCCCGCGATCACCGGCTCCTTCTCCTCGAACGATACTTTTTCGAGAACGGGTACGTTATCGTACGAATATGCTACTTCGTTTACGTATAGCATCATTACTCCTCCTCCTGTATTAACCGAACGACCGATTCCTTGCTTATTCCGATTCTCTTCGCTTCTTCCAACAAGGGAAGGATGAACTGTTCTCGATAATGAAGCTGACGTTCCTTCAACAATTGAAGCTTCGCTCCACTCTTTACAAACATGCCTATTCCTCTTTGTTTATAAATAATCTCTTCATCCACCAAAGCCTGGAGACCCTTCCGTACTGTCGCCCGATTGATGTTATAGAAGCGTGACAGTTCATTTTCGGAAGGAATTTGTTCCTCTTCGTTCAATTCACCCCCCACGATCTCGTCCATCATCATTTGGGCAATCTGCTGAAAGATTGGTTGGGATTCATCCAATGTCGGTTTCATCTAATACCTCTTTTCTCTAAGAACAATTAACGTTGAACGGTTGGTTACTCATCTAACCAACTATACATGATTAGGAGGTTACTGTCTATAACCGCTGCGGCCCAAATAAACGAAAATAACCCTCTACCTCATGAAGAGGCAGAAGGATGCCGAATGTGCCCACCACAGACTAAATATTCCGCACCTCATACTCAAAGGGTTCATCACACGAGTAAATTTCATGGAAAAATCCCACATAGGGGATATCGTCTTCCAGACATTTTATGCGATAGGACAACTCTTCATCACACGCTGGATCTTCTCCATTGTTCCGCATCACTTCGAATGCATCTACTATATTTTCAACGAGGGTTATTTGAATGAATAATGGTAACTTATCCAACATCGAATCTTCAATCTCGGTCTCGGATTTGTATCCCTCGAGTACTGTATTAAAATAATCATCCATAAACTCTCTTTGTTTCCCGGCGTCTTGTTCAAATTGTATCCAGCCCACGCCATGTGTCCATAGATTTTCTAGGTCATACATATACCAACAGAAACATGAGTTATCGAAGTCAAAAACAGTTATGTTCCCTGTATCAAAATCTATCATATAATTCCCATCGCTGTAATCAAAATGAACCATACCGTAAGACTCACGATTTATGTCCAAATCTTCTAAAGTTTTGAAGTGTTCTACCAGCATCTGCAGAGAATAGCTTTATTTCATAGCCTTCCAACTTGTACAACTCCGATATTAATGGAAGTAAATGTGCATCACCGATCTTAACAACCTCGTTATAAATCATAGCATCTCTCCTTTAGCTAGTAACATATTTAAAATAACCTTCTTCAAAAAAGTTGTCTCTTCCTAGATAAACACGTAATAGAATGTATCCAGTTTACCAGCTTCTACTGATAAACTGGATAGTAAAAAAAATATAATTAAATTATCCTGCTTCGTTTTTTCAGCGTTCCTCTTTAAGAACATCAGGAAGGATAATTACAAAGTATGGTGAATGTATCACTTCAAAACTTTATGAACGTGTCTTAAGTTATACACGTAAAAGTACCTGCTCTAACTTACTCTCTCTGTATTAATCACATATCTTTAGCCCCGCACTTTCTATAAATTTAACGTGTAAAAAGTTGTAAGAGCATACCAAATTCTATTTCGATTCCATAGTGCATGTTAAGAAAATATCGATGTTGATCAAATTTGCTACTTAAGAGTTTGCCAATCTCGCCAATCTTTACGGTCGTTCACTTCGTATATGTCATTATTTCTGTTCACAAATTTGTGTATAAAAAGTTCTCTACGGATTGTTGCGTTACATGGTCGCTAGCATTGTTCCGTTGGAGAAATTCAATATTTTGGGTAACACCAGGACTGAATTCCCCAATAAGTGGAACACAGATGTACTCTAGCCCGAAATAACCCCAAATATAAACATCCTGTCCGTTGCGACCTTCAAGTGAGGGACCACAAGAAACCTTTAATGGCATTCGAGTTGAACATATCAATCTTATATTTCCTCTATGCGATGCTGGACTTTAGTCGAGGTCCGGTACCCGGCCGCGGTCTGTTCCGAATCACAGAGATATTCTTTACAATAGAGCTAAGTCTTTTGGAGGAGCGATTGAACATGAATTACGAACATAAAGTAAAGAGGGAAGTTGCGAACTGGGAACAACAAATGTTCAAACCTCCGGGATGGCTGGAAAACACATCGAAAACTATCGGCAAACGAATTAATCATTTGATTCCCCCGAAGGTGCACAGCATCATTACGACCACCATACGATCGATCGTACGCACGGCACTGTTCGGTGCGGAATATACGCCTAGCCGTCCGGTGCAGCGTACTCTGGAACTGGAGTCTGCTGATCAAGAAGCGAAAGAGCTGTTTGCCCTGTACCAAAAAATCGCGGTTGCCGAAGGTGCTGGAACGGGAGCTGGCGGCATTATGTTTAGCATGGTAGACTTTCCAGCTTTAATTGCGATCAAGATGAAATTTTTGTTCGAGCTGGCGCATGTTTACGGTTATGACACCAAACATTTCTCCGAGAGGGTATTCATTCTCAAGGTATTTCAAATGACGTTTTCGGGGTCGGAAAACCGTGCCAGGTTGTTGGATTCGATCAAGCATTGGCATATTGAAAAGGAACAATGGCTCTCCGACACCGAATACTCCCGGAATATGGACTGGGGGATATTTCAAATCGAGTATCGCGACGCAATTGACTTCCGGAAAATGCTTCAGATGGTGCCTGGGATAGGAGCTTTCGCAGGCGCATGGGCGAATTACACCATTCTAGAAGAACTCCGCGAATTCGCCATGAACGCTTACCGCCTGCGCAAATTGCAAGATGATTTCGAGGTTTTGGGTTAATTCTCTCTGTCGCCATATACATCCTAGAAACATGGTTGCTTGGACAAACCTAAAGGCAGCTGATCATTAAGATCTGCTGCCTTCGTTTCTTCAATAAACTATCATTTCAATGAGTGGCTATGTAAGCTGTTTTTAACACATATACATAGGCACATCTATACAAATGTTATCCAACCTTGCGTCTCAAGACTACGTTAACCATTTCAGAAGATACCAACATGATGCTAAAAAGGATGAACAAAATAATAGGTATCATAGACATTCCAAATTGACTTGCAATAATACCCATGACTAATGGGATTAGTGTTGAACCTATATAAGCGCTTGCCATTTCAAGTCCAATTACACTTGGGGAAGCTTTTTCTCCAAAACGTTCCGGTGTTGCATGAACAATACTTGGAAAGATTGGTGCTCCTCCCAACCCCATCATAAATAGGGCTCCTGCCGCAATCCAATAAGTGACAGGCAAAACAAGAATAAATAGTCCAATACAGCCTACAATTGCGCCATATCTTATCAGATTTTTACTAGATACGTTAGTTGAAAGAAATCCAGATATAATTCGTCCAATGATGATTCCGATAAAGAATAAGGAGGTTAAAGCTGCTGCTGTGCCCGGAGATACCCCTTTATTTCCTATAAAAAAGGATGCCATCCATAGGCCAACGGCTGTTTCGGAACCATTGTAACAGAGCATGGTAACCATGGACATTTTCACACCCGGAATCCGTAAAGCCTCCCTGTTGCTGACCAGTTTTCTTTCGTTGCTTCCTTCTTCTATTCTTCTTGTCTCGAAGATCTTCCATAAAGACAACGACGCCAATAATATCACGGCTATAGTAAATAGAATTAACCCTACCGTAGTGTATCCCGCACGCCAGTTGTTCTCATGATTCAGCCAAAATGACATTACAATTGGCCCCGTAACTGCTCCAATTCCCCAAAAACAATGTAGCCAACTCATATGTTTGGCTTTGAAATGTAGTGCTACATAGTTGCTCAATGCCGCATCCACGGAACCAGCACCAAATCCCAAAGGAATAGCAAGAAGAACTAGAAATATGAAATCATCTGAAAAAGAGTATCCAAACAAAGCAATCGTCGTAGACAGTATGCTGACCAATGTTACTTTTCCTGTGCCGTATCTGTGCAACAATCGGCTAGCAAATAAACTCGATATTACCGTACATAATGAGACCATTAACGCTACGTACCCAGCCATTTCTGCTGTGGCACCTATATCGTGCTGCATAATGGGCCAAGCGCTGCCAAGCAAAGCGTCTGGCAATCCTAGACCTATAAATGTGAGATAAATAATTAGTAGTAGTAATATAACCATCGTGGCTCTCTCCTCATTAATGATTTTGTTACATTATTAACGTTATTCATTGGAATACTTTTCTCCTTTTCACTTTTTCTTTACCTATCTTCCATATCTATAATTTTCATCTGATTCCAACTTCGAATCACAAATATAATATTATTGAATCTCATTAGTGAAAACTTCCTATATTTTGATTAAATATATCAATAATATGATATTTCAGATTTATTCCATCGTTTTAGGTATTCCTTAATCTATGTAAATCGTTTTGATATACGCGAATTACAATATCCTGGTCATGATTACCAAATCCAGCCCCAAAGAGCGTCAATCCACCAACGTTTACGGAATTCTCATCAACCACGAAACGAAGCGTCCAGAATTTTTCCGTTAGCATAACATCCTCAACAGTCACGTCCGACATGCACTCTCCATCCATAAATGTTCCCAATGAATCAATGCGGAGCGTTTTCAATAATCCGTATTGATTCACATTTCGATGCCACCATTCCGGCGTATACTTGCCACGCGCAGCTCTTCCGAAGTCTGCTGGGCTTGTCCAGTTTCCAAGCGAAACACCGTTTAACGTGAATCCGATATCCGAAGGCCAATGATCACGGAGGCCAGGCGCTTCAGAAGCAAGTTCCATCGAAATCTCGATTGCCTCTGGAATTTGATCAGGAAGCAGATAGTTAGGCGTTTTGTACTCTACATAGCCCTTTCCAAACCACAAAATGGCGGCGTGAACCCGCTCAGGATCGAGAAAATAGCGCGGGTCATCCCAAACTCCGATTTCTTTTTCACGAGTGCCGAGCCCGCATGTAGGATGTACTTCAAAAGCGGTATAATGACCGACAGAAATCGTCTGCTCTCTAATCCTCGTGGTTATACTGGTGGATGGTAGTTTAATCTCGATGTTTTTTTGTTTGAGGAAACACATTTTATGAGTTCCTCCATTTAGACGTATCCTGCGGCTCCCGATTAATTCAGCTTGTTCGAGTTTTCGTATGTGCATGGTGATGATGGAGGGGCTAAGTTCTAGCAATGTTGCAATATCCTTCACATTCATTTCGTTATCCGCAATCAAACCCATAATCCTCCATCTAACATCGCTTGCCAGAGCTTCATATAAAGCCATGAATTTCGGTTCCCCGTTCGCTTTTAACATAAACATAATCTCCTGACTGATATTTATTGAAATCATATATATATTAATTTAATAAATTTAAAGCGAACCTTCAACCCTATTGCCTTGAAAGTTTTTGATCAATAGGGTTTAATTTTCTTAGCTTGTAATCACAATGAATTCTTATTTATGTAAATTTAAAGAAGAGGTGGACAATTGAACTACAATAACCCAGTCATTAAAGGTTTCTACCCTGACCCAAGCGTTTGTAAAGTGGACAACACCTATTATCTTGTCTGCAGTTCCTTTCAGTATTTCCCTGGCGTTCCGATTTTTGAAAGCAAAGATCTGATAAATTGGACCCAAATCGGTCATTGCCTAACCCGGAAAAGCCAGATTCAATTGGACACCGTGAACAGTTCCGGAGGTGTATTTGCTCCCACTCTGCGTCATAACAATGGACGATTCTACATGACGACCACAAATGACACTACACACCAAAACTTCTATGTTTGGACTGACGATATTTACGGAGAATGGTCTGAACCAATCTACGTTGACCAGGGTGGGATCGATCCGGATTTATATTTTGAAGAGGGTAAAACGTATTTCATGAGCAATGGGACTGACGATTACGGAGTTGGCGGTATCGTCCAGTGCGAAATTGAAATTGAATCCGGACGCAAGTTAACGCCAAGTCGTTCGGTCTGGCAAGGTACCGGAGGACGTTATTTGGAAAGTCCTCATCTTTACAAAATTAATGGACGATATTATCTGATGGTATCTGAAGGCGGAACGGAGTATGGCCATATGGTCACTTATGCGCGCGGAAATTCACCTTCCGGCCCGTTCGAAGCCTATAAGAACAATCCTGTACTGACCAATCGTAATTTAGGCGGTTACGAGCTGCAAGGAGTCGGCCACGGTGATCTGGTTCAAGATCAGGAAGGGAATTGGTGGCTCCTTCATCTCGGATTCCGGCAAACCGGACAGTACCTTACGTTTCATCACTTGGGACGCGAAGTTTTCCTTACTCCAGTTGCTTTTGGCGAAGACGACTGGTTTACGGCAGGACATAAAGGTACCACTCTTATGAGTTTCGAGACAGATCGTATCACTGACACAATCATTCAACAAGAGAAAAAGGTCTTCACGTTCGAAAACACGGATTGGAATCTGGACTGGTGTTATCTTCGTCATCCGGTTGCAGAACATTATCAGTTAGAATCCGATAAGGTAAAGCTTAAAGGAACTGGAGTGACGCTAGATGTTCCGGCATCCCCGACATTTTTAGGTATTCGTCAAAAAGACTTCAACGCGGTTATTTCTTGTGAGATCAGCCTTACGAATGGTGAAGCTGGCATTACTCTTTATATGGATGAAAACCACCATTATGATTTAGCCTTGCGTAACCATCAACATGGATACGAGGTCATCGAACGACTTAATATCGGAGATATCAAATCAACTGAAAAAGCTATAGAATTGGGCCATTGCAATCATGCTACATTGATTATTAAGGCCACTCCTACTCTTTATCACTTCTATGTTCAGATTGAAGATACTGAGACTTTACTTGGATCTGCGCAAACGAAATATCTCTCCTCAGAAATAGCAGGAGGATTTACAGGTGTACTTATTGGTTTATATGCCACAGGAGAAAGTCCTGATTGCAATGCAGTGTTTTCACGTTTTAGCTGCGAGTACTATTAATGTGTCTGATCGTTTACTCTTGATAATTTGTAATCAAAGTTGCTTTGTTTCATACACGCATAAAGACCCTTACCTCAAGCTGGTAAGGGTTTTTCAATATGCTTGTTAATATTATAGTACATCCTTACCTGTAAAGAGAAACATTCTTACTTTAACTAATTTGGTATATTCCTGCTCCATTTTCTCTGCACCAACGAGGATTGATGATTACATCAAGTATCTTCCTGTGATCGACTGCTCCGCATGGATAATCTGCGCCGGTGTGCCCTCGAATACCACCTGGCCGCCCTTGCTGCCTCCGTCCGGTCCCATATCGATGATCCAATCCGCTTGGCTGATCACATCAAGGTTGTGCTCGATAACGATTACTGTATTGCCGGCATCCACAAGGCGATTCATGATCTCTTGTAGATGACCGATATCTGACATATGCAGACCGGTCGTCGGCTCGTCCAACACGTAGATACTGCCCTGTTTATGAAGCTCGCTTGCTAGCTTAATGCGTTGGCATTCCCCGCCCGATAGCGTGCTGAGCGGCTGGCCGAGCGTTATATAGTTCAGCCCCACATCGCTCATCGCCTGGAGCTTGCGCACAACCTCTTTCAGCTGGAAGAATTCTAATGCCTGCTCCACTGTCATCTCGAGAACTTCTGCAATGGACTTGCCGTTAAGCTTATACTCGAGTACTTCTTCCTTGAATCGTCTGCCTCCACAAACTTCGCATGGCAGCTTCACGCTGTCGAGGAATGCGAGGTCAGTATAAACAACACCTAGCCCTTGGCAGTTTTCGCAAGCCCCCTTGGAGTTGAAGCTGAATAATCCTTGATTGACTTTGTTCGCAGAAGCAAACGCTTTGCGCACATCATCCATAATGCCCGTGTAGGTCGCGGGATTCGAGCGTGTTGACACGCCTACCGCCGATTGGTTGATGACGATCGCATCCGGATGTTGGCTGAGAAATACTTGGTTAATCAGCGTACTCTTGCCTGAGCCGGCGACACCGGTAACTACTGTCAACACTCCGGTTGGAATATCTACACTCACGTTCTGAAGGTTGTGCAGTACGGCATCCTTGATGGACATCTTGCCGGATGGCTGCCTGCAATCATACTTCAGCTGGAGTGGCCGCTTCATATGGGTACCTGTCAGTGTACCTGCCTCCAGTAGGCCTTGGTAGCTTCCTTCATACACGATGATACCTCCTCGGCTACCAGCATAAGGCCCGACGTCGACAATATGATCTGCCAACTTGATCACATCGGGATCATGCTCGACGACAATTACGGTATTGCCCTTGTCGCGCAGCTTCTGAAGCAATTCATTCAACCGATGTACATCACGGGGGTGTAAGCCAACGCTGGGCTCATCAAAAATATAAGTGACATCCACCAGACTGCCGCTCAGATGCTTCACCATCTTGACGCGCTGCGACTCGCCACCGGACAATGTATCAGTCTCGCGGTCCAACGTCAAGTAATCAAGTCCTATATCCACCAGATGTTGCAGCCGCTCTGTCAGCGACTTGACGACCGGCGCAGCGATCGCGTCGTTAATCTCCTGAATGACGCTAATGAGCTGTCCGACCTCCATGGAGGACAGCTCCGCAATGTTGAGTCCATTGATCCTACAGTTGAGCGCGGCCTGACTGAGTCTAGCGCCGTGACAACTGGAGCAGGGGCCCTCGGAAATGAAAGGCGTAACCGCTTTTTGCGTGCGTTCGGACTTCGTCTTCACATCCTGCTTGATGTATTTGTTGGTGAATTTCTCAATGACGCCTTCCACTGTAATATTCGTTGCCTTTCCGGCGAAATCCATCTTTACTTTCCTCGCCTTGGCATACAGCAGATGCTCCAGTTCCTCATCCGAATAATCGCTCAAATTCTTGTCGAGATCGAAGTCCCCCGACTGCACGATCATGTTCCACTCCCAGCCGCCTACCGAATAGTCAGGTAACATAATAGCCCCTTCATTCAGCGACCTTGACTTGTCCAGCACCTTGCTCATGTCGACGCCCAGCCTGCGACCGATCCCGTTGCACTCGGGACACATGCCTTGCGGATCGTTAAACGAAAACATGTTCACTGATCCAACAAAAGGCTGGCCCACTCGGGAGAAGAGAAGACGAAGAATAGGAGAAATATCGGTGATCGTGCCCATCGTGGAATGGGAACCACCGCCCAGCCGTTTCTGATCCACGATAACGGCCATGCTCAGGTTCTCGATCGCGTCCGTATCCGGCTGCGGAACGCGGGGCAGGAAAGTGCGCACGAACATGCTGAAGTTCTCATTCAGCAATCGTGTAGATTCTGCGGCGATCGTATCGAAGACGATCGATGACTTGCCAGATCCGGACACCCCGGTGAAAATCGTGATTTTTCGCTTGGGAATGCGCAAGGATACGTTCTTGAGATTGTTTTCCCTCGCACCTGAGATTACGATAAATTCCTGATTAGATTCACTCATGATTAACATCCTTCCGATCGTGTTAATTTCAACTTAAATTTACATTGTACCATTCGTCGTGCATAGAAAGTCCAGCAGCCCGTATTTGCATCTTTTATTTTTCTAACCAGGGAGATGATGCGATAGCTTTTTCCCGAATATTCAGATTGTGTCCTTACATTACAATTTATTGGTTAGAGATGGCTCCACCCTCATGCTCTCCATTCTTCAATTAAGAAAATCATAATGGGAACTGAACTCCGGACTTTGTAAAGGATACCTTTTCATATTATCCATCTTATCAGATTGACTTAAGTAGACATAAACCGGCTGCATGCATAAGACATGCAGCCGGTTAATGATGATTCGGTCAAGCAGAGTCAATTATCGTTCCCACTAAATTAGCATTTGAGAGGAGATAGTTAGTGCCGAATGCGGTTATTGTTCCAACACCTTTTCAAGCTCGATGCACCAAGCACTCCAGCCATACTTAGCACCTTCGAGTCCTTGAGTATTTGAGAATCCGGATTGTTCGAGATGAAGGTTCACCTTTCCGCCTCCTAAATCCTGAAGCGTCAAGGTGACCGTTTCTTTGAGTGGAGAGGCGTTCAGCCTAAACCGCGTTTCTCTGCCGACTTTTCGGTCAAGTACTAGTCCGGCCTCTTTAAGGATTGTCAAATGCTTGGATACCGCTGTACGGCCCATTTGAAACTGTGCTGTTAATTCATGAAGCGGTATTTCCTCTGCCTCTGCTAGCAGGTAAATCAGTCGGCGCCTAGTTGGGTCTGCAATCGCGTCAAATACATCCCGCGACTGGTTATTATCGTTCACAACATTCTCTCCAAATGACTATTTATATTTAGACACCATTTGGTGTCGTGTCAAATACAATCTTAAACTCCACATGAAAACTGTCGATATGATGCTTGTATTGTCATATCCAGCGGATTCGTATTTTTTAATGCAACTTATACTTTCTTATATTTTAAGAAAGGCGATCTTCTCTTCATAATTCGAAGAAGAAGTCGCCTTTTTCATCTTACTAATCTCTTTGGTATTACTGAACGTCCTTGCCGGTGAAGAGCGATACTCTTGCTTTGACCAATTCGGAATATTCACTTTCCATTTTTTCTGCTCCAGCTTTGTTCAACTCATCAATAAAATTGTCATAAATTCCATCAAAATCAGCCGGTTTGGACATTATTGCTTCTGGGATCCGTTTGCGGACAATATCTTGTGTTTTCTGATAAATGACTGGATAGTCTCCATCTGTTGGTGCCTGCATGTTGTATAATGCGCCCCACTCTTTGACAGGAAATTCATCTTCGCTGGGGAACAAATCTTTCCAGGTTGTTGCGTTATAAGCTGCTAAAGTTTCTTTCTCAGCATCAGAGTAACTGGCGATAATTTGTTCTGGGAAGTTGGTTGTATAGTAATTATTAGTGGAATCTTTAACGCCATCCCCATATCGGACTCCAAAAATGGAATATAGACCGATGCCTGTTTCCTTCGTGAAATTCGACGCATCGTTTACTTTTTGGTCAAGAATATCGTCAGGAATAACACGGTTCCCATCTTCTACATTATATTGCTTGCCTTCAATGCCCCAGTTTCTCAGTACTTGACCTTCTTCTGAGGATAACCAGTCAAGGAACTTGATCGCGCGGATCGGATCTTCACAATCGGTTGTGATACTAATACCGTATCCATCAACACCAATCGACTGCAAAGAGTGATCTTTATACTGCTCATTCAAAGTCACCGGAAAATGCCCGTAAGTATACTCGTCCTTCCCTTCGGATTTCAAGGCATTTTCAGCGTCCTGGTATTCCCATTCCACAGAGGTGAGACCAAGTACTCGTCCACTGGCAATTTTGGCTTTATACTGGTCTTCTTTTTGAACAAAAGAATCTTTGTCAAGCAGACCTGTGTTATACATGTGATTTAACCAGCGAAAATAATCCTTTTCTTCTGGCCGTTTATAGTGAAGCATAGCTTCATAAGTATCGGGATTTACATGATATTCGCCATCATTTGTTCCACCTGTTGTCACATCAGCCTGATTGGTTACCGTAATCATGATCTTCCAGTCATCAGCGTTCAGTGTAAGTGGGATGGTCGGTAGTCCATCCGTTGTTGGATGTTTAGCTACATATTCTTTTAGTACGCTTTCAAAATCATGTACCGTTTTAATTTCTGGATACCCCAGTTCTTTTAATACCCGAAGCTGGACCTCAAACCCGTTGGTTACATCAAAGGCCTGTTGATCTACACCAATGTTAGTCGGAATAGAGTAGATTGCTTGGTCATCATTACTGTATTTCATACGATTCATGTTACTATTCATAACCTTTTTAATATTGGGAGCGTGCTGATCGATAAGATCTGTTAGATCAATGATCGCTCCGGCATCAACTAGTTTGTTGAGTTCACCCTTCGCATATACGATATCGGGGTATTGGCCGCTGGCCGCCATCAAAGCGATCTTGGTTTGTCCTCCGCCACTACCAACATCGTATTCCGCTTCTAGCGTAACGCCAGTTTTTGCGGTAATTTCTTTACCCACATCATCCTGCATGTTGTTCCAGTTAGGACTTGCGTCAGCGCCAAAGAAAGAAAACGTAATTGGACTTGTATCGTCTGCGTTGTTACCAGATTTGGTACTAGCGGAATCGTTACCAGAACTGCTACAACCTGCCGAAATAAGCAGTGCACTAGTCAGAGCCAGTATTCCAATTTTTTTGGATAAGATTGTAATCATCCCATCTTTCCCCCTTATTTTTATCAAAATATGACTTTCGTACTGATCTGTGAAGGGCATCCTAATCATTTGATGTTACCCTTTTACCTTTTTCATTTTAACTATTAATTTGGCGGTTAACCTTGATTTTCAGGTCATTAAATAGCATGATATAGACATTATAAATTTTTTATAGGTGGGAATCGATTAAGTATGAGTAATGTATATTTGAACTTGTTTACGAGGGATGAGCATTTCCCCTTTTTCATTCAGTATGGATCACATGAGGAGAACACTACGTTTCATAACCATGTAGACTTTTCTGAACTTGTCATTGTGCTGAATGGACATGCTACCCATATCGTCAATAGCGAAGAATCTTTTATCAAAAAAGGTAATGTTTTTGTTATTAACAGTGGAACTTCGCATGCCTATAAGGACCCGTATGACTTCAAAATTTGCAATATTATGTACAAACCTGAAATGCTCAATTCTGCCGGATCTGATCTGCGAACATTGAACGGTTTTCAAGCCCTTTTTATTTTGGAACCGTTTTATCGTAGTATTAATCCTTATAAAAGCAAACTTAACATATCGATTGTAAGCCTGGAGTACGTCGCCTCCCTCATTTCGATCATGATTAAGGAATATGAAGAGAAAATTCACGGCTATAAAACCATGCTCGCTTCCCGATTTATGGAACTTGTCGTTTATTTATCAAGACAATATGACCATCAGGAGAAAGGAATAGATGCCAGTCTAATGCACCTAGCAAATGCGATTTCTTATATTGAGGATCACTATCTTGTGCAAGTTACACTTGAAGAAATAGCGACCAAATCAGATATTTCGGTTAGACACTTAAATAGATTATTTCGGGCTTATTATCTGACAACGCCGATCGCTTATCTACAGCGTCTTCGTTTAGAACGAGCATGCACGTTGTTAAATCAAACTAATCTTTCAATTACGGAAATCTCATACGAGTGCGGCTTTAACGACAGCAATTACCTCACGCGCCAATTCAAAAAAACATACGGTATGTCTCCTAAGTCCTTTAGAAATAAAAAATAAATACGTTAGTCCCCTATCTTACAAAAAAATAGCAGCTGGCTCTTCTGAGCTGCTGCAACAATCACTTGAAATTTATTTTTATTTCTCCATCAATTCAACCGGCTCATAATCGAACCAATCAAATAACGCAGGGGCGGATTCTCCCGTTTCAGAGGTTGCATACATGGCAACAAATACTCCTGTAAAACCTCCTGCCATTTCTGTGCTAAGAAAATGAGTTTCCCCCCACCCCATTTCAATGGGTTCGATTTCTGGAGTGCGGATTGAAGCTATAAATTTATCTCGCAGAGCCTGAATTTGAAGCACAATTGGCCCCTCCGGACATTCACGGATTTCTTCTACTTTCAGTGAACCGACAGTTCGCCGAAAGACTATCATTTTGCTTCCTTCTATAGACCTTACAGCTAGATCATAATGATGCTTTTCGTTCATATATACGGTTAATCCTGCTTCTTGGCCATCGTTAAGCGGTTCAAATTCCATCTGTGCTTCTACCTTACAAGTGAAGTGACAAAGACGTCTGCCTACAAAGGCAGGAGAACCCGTTTCATTCAAAGACGTTTTATGTCCATGCAGTACTAGATGTCCTGGTTGGTCCTGTAATGACCAGCTTCCTTGCACGGGATTTCGCAAAAAGGTCCAATCCAATCTAAGATTTGAACTGTCAAAGTTATCTCTGATCGACTTCTCAGGCCATTGGACTTCGGGTAGCTTCGGAGACTCCATGACTGTTTCGATATGCGTGTCATTGCCGATTACCGGCCAACCCTCAGATGTCCAGCTTACAGGAGCAAGATGCACCTCTCTGCCTAAATGATGAGCCATAGGGTATGAGGCCGGTCTGATTCCCAAGCAAACAGCCCACCAGCTGCCGTCCTGAGTCTCTATCAAATCTGCATGACCGGTTGCATGTATGCTACTTTCCATACTTCTATTCGAGAGAATAGGATTATTTGAATAAGATTCATAGGGTCCAAATGGATGTTTGCTTCTTGCGATGGTTTCCATATGTCCATATTCTGTGCCACCTTCAGCGATCATCAAATAATAGTAACCCTTTATTTTGTATACATGAGGAGCTTCCGGATAAGCCCCTCCACTTCCTTTCCATAATAGGTGGCTCTCTGTCAGCATGCTGCCGGTTTCAATATCGATTTCACACTGATAAATAGCATGACCCTGATCACCGGTGCGGGAAGACTGAAAGTATACGCGTCCGTCATCATCAAATGTTAGCGATGGATCTATTCCGTCCTGGGCAACAAGTATCGGATTTGACCATGTTTCTGCTGGGTTTTTCGTTTTAACAAAGAAATTCCCGACTCCGCTTACGTTGGTTGTCACCATATAAAACCAACCGTTATGATAACGGATTGTCGGTGCGAATATCCCTCCTGAACTCCATGAATTAGCTAATGGCAACTGTACTTCTGTTGTAAGACAATGACCGATCTGTCGCCAGTTGACTAGATCTTTGCTATGAAAAATAGGCACTCCAGGGAAATATTCAAATGTACTTGTGACCAAATAATAATCATCACCAGCCCGACAAATGCTGGGGTCCGGATGAAAGCCCGGTATTACGGGATTAGTATATTGCATATAACCGCACTCCTGTCTAGTTAGCATTAGATAATCTTATGCTTCTTTTTATTTTTATCGGTTTCATAAACGCACACAGGTCGGTGGTGCCTCACGTTTTCTAGATGGGATAGAGAAAATAAAGCTCCATTAAATCCACATCCATTATATTTCACATCCAAGATAATAAACCTTCATTTTCAAGTCGTATAAGTAGCATTATCTAGACATCAATACTCCCGCCACTTACCCACGCTGTCGTTTACTCTTGTTAAATTGTAATTAGAGTTGCTTTGTTCATACACGCATAAAGACCCCAGGGAAATATTCCAATAAACTCGTGACCAAATAGCACTCGTCGCCGACACGGCAAATACTGGGGCAGCATGATACTTTATTGCTTGAAAGCAGCCTGCTGCTGTTCATAAATCTCGTAGAAATCGCTCCATACCAGTACGTTGTCCTTCTCTTTGGCCCACCAATCTTTGTACCAGGTCTTCGTGTACTTTTCTTGGTCACTCACCACCAACTGCCCATTCTCCTCCACCGTATAATGTGTTCCTTCAAAGCCGTTCTTGAATACCCGTCCCGTTTCAGTTCTGGTCATGAAATCAATGTGCTTCATCACCGCTTCGGGGTTCTTGGCTCTACGTTTTGAATTATGAAAAAAATCAAATGATTATATTTTTATATCATGATAGCATACGAAATGTAGCAAATATGATATAGAAAGGACAATGAAGATATGAATATTGTCGTCGAAAATCTTCCAACATATCGTATCGCATATATGCGACAAGTTGGACAATATGGCCCTGGAAATATTCATGTAATGGAAAAGTTAAAAAAATGGATGAAGGAGAAAAATCTACTTACTGAATCGGCAATAATACTCGGAATTCCGCAAGATAACCCAGAGACGACACCTTCCGAAAACTGTCGATATGATGCTTGTGTCGTCATATCAGCCGATTATCAAATGGATAATTCAATATGTGAAAGTGAGCTTGCTGGTGGGAAATATGTTATTTACACAATCAAACATACAGTGGAAGATATTCAAAAAGCATGGGTTGAAATTTTTCCAGCGATACAAAACAGCGGATATCAAATTGATACCAAACCGATTCTTGAAAGATACAAGGGTGATATGATTTACAACGATTATTGCGAGTTATGTGTGCCTGTAATACCGTTATAGTATTATTTGACAAGAAAAAGGAGTAGTAGCCGTAGCAAACTACTCCCTTCTGTTAAGCCGAACTATCAGTTATAAATCGTTCTACCCTTTTCTGACAAGCGAGCGATACATTAGAAATAGGAAATACGGAGCTCCAATCAGCATAATAATCAATCCTGATGGAATCTCTTTCGGCGCCATGATAGTTCTTCCGATTGTATCTGCAATGACGAGAAGCAATCCACCAAGCAATCCTGACAAAATAATGGAGCGTCTCGTATGATGCCCGACCATCATACGCACCGCATGCGGTGCCATGAGTCCAAGAAATCCAATCGTCCCTACGCTTGCAACAGCTCCCGATGCAAGTAAAACACCGATTATCATAGCCCACAATCGTGTTCCTCGTACCGGCAAACCAAAACCTGTTGAACTCTCATCGCCAAAAGCCAGCAAATCGAATCTCCGTCCTAAATAGTAAGCAACGGGAACAAGCACAAGTAGCAATATAAAAAGACTATAAAATTGAGTCCAACCTCGTCCATAGGTAGAACCCGTTAACCATATAAAGGAACTACTGCTCCACAGACTTGCCTTAACGATCATGGCCTGTATACCTGCAGAACCGATTGCTGATACAGCTATTCCAAGCAGGATAAGTACAGACGGATTCAAGGATTTGCGCCATGCCAGAAAGAACACAAAGGCAGCTGCGACAACTCCACCTACAATGGCGGCAAACGGAAGTGCAACTATCGACAATCCCGGCCATGCCACCATCACGACCATCGCACCAAACCCAGCACCCGAGGTCACACCAATAATGGAGGCGTCTGCCAACGGATTTCGAACTGCACTTTGAATCAAGACACCGCTTATCGCAAGCGCAATACCACCCAACGCTGCAACCAGTGTACGCGGAAGCCGTAAATTCAGCAGGACGGAATAAGATTGATTTTTACCGCCAATTAGACTGCCCAGCAAATCACTTATCGGTATTCTTGTGCCTCCAAGCGATAAGCTTGCGATCATGATTACGAGTAGTAGAACAGACATGAATATCGCAGTCATGGCAAATCGCATTCGCATCGACGTTCCACCAATACTCATAGATGACTGACCATTACCTGAACCGGATATATTTTTCATCTTGGTAAGCACCAACCAAATGAGCCAAGGTGCTCCAATAATCGCCATAACTGCACCAACTGGCATTTCACCCAGACTGCTCCGCACCATTCGTGCAAGCACATCTGCTACCGTAATGAGTATCGCTCCCCACAACGCACTTGCGGGAATGAGCAGACGATGTTTACTAAGACCACTGAGCCGGACAAGATGTGGAGCGACCAGACCAACGAATCCAATCGGTCCAACCACGCTGACCACGACCGCTGCCAACAATACCGATAAACCAAGGCCCGTCGCCCGAGTTAACTCTACACGCTGCCCCAGTGAACGAGCGGTAGACTCATCAAGCTCGAGTGCATCGAATTGCCTGCCTGCGAACATCGCTACCCCAAGCAGTACGATAACGAAAGGCAACGCAAATTGAACACCATCCCAGTCTAGCTGAATTAAGGAACCCGCGCCCCATAAGAATAAATTTTGTGTTTCTGTTGATTTGAAAATATGAATGGCTGATGTAAACGCTCCAAGCACCATGGATACTATCATACCTGATAACGCCAATCGAACAGGTGTGGCCGTCCGGCCTCCACTCAAGAAATAAGCAGCTAATGCTGCCAACAATCCACCTGCAACTGCCAAAACAAATGGAAACTGTTGCTGCATAGCAGGGAAAGCAACGACGCCTAGGACAACCATAAAATAAGCCCCGGCATTGATGCCCAGTGTATCTGAGGAAGCAAGCGGGTTTTTCGTTATCGTTTGCAGTAAAGCTCCTGCTGCAGCAAGGGCTGCCCCGGCTATAATCCCTATTGCAGTACGTGGCATCCGAATATCCCAAAGCAGATTATGCTCCATCACATCTTGTCGGTTCAATAATGCTTCTAAAACGGTAGAAACTGGGATTTTTGCCTCTCCGAAGTAGAGACTCAGCACGAATAGAACAAAAAGGGCGGTAATACCGCCCCCAAATATTCCCATTAACCGCCAGGTCATTCCGATTGAGGCTTTATTCTTTTTAGTTCCGGTCATCAAAGTGCTCATTTTGTTAATGTGGCTACAACTTCATCCACGATAACTTTGGAGGAGATTGGACCGCCGAACACCCAAGTCGCGCTGTCCAATCCGAAGATGCGTTTTTCTTTCACGAAGGTGAGGCCATTCCAAACGGAATTATCCTTTAGTTCGTTCGAGAAAATATCATCGTCTTTTTGTACAATATGGATCAGATTCGAATCTTGAACCGCAGGTAAAGACTCAACGGTAGAAGTGCTGAATCCCCACATCTCGAACTGTTCGGATTTCCAGTCGTTCACCAGGCCAATTCGATTCAAAGTTTGCACAGCTAGTGAGTTATCCAAAAAGAGACGTAACTGTGCTGCATTCTGATAGCTATAAGCCTGTGTAAGCACATAATTGAAACCTTCCTTACCTGCTGCGGCCAGAGTTGCTTTCGCATCCGCATAATGCGTATCCAAATCAGCGAGCACCTTCTCGCCTTCCGCCGTTTTGCCGACAGCCACTGCAATCGTTCTAAAGATTTCTTCCATCTGCGTGTAATGATTACCTTCTCCTTCAGGCGGATAGAGACTAAAAAGTAACGTTGGCGCAATACCTTTTAATTGATCATATATCGCTTCGTGGCTATCGGAAACGCCTATAATCAGATCCGGCTGTAAAGAAGCAATTGTCTCCAGATTCGGCTCATCGCGTGTACCAACATCTGTCACACCTTCATCCAATGATGCTTCTGAAGTCACATACAACTTATAGTTTTCGTTATCGGCATTTCCCACCGGCTGCATGCCGAGCGCAATAATGTCTTCGGTAAATGTCCACTCCAGCACTACAATCTTTTGCGCGGGCTTGTCCAGCTTTAACTCGCCTTTAGCATCCTTTAGTACAATAGGTTCGCTCGTAATTTCACTATCTGTATTTGTAGCGACTGCATTTCCAGTTGCTACACCGTCAGTTGTCGAACTATTTGTTTGGTTAGAACCACAGCCTGCGACAACGAGAATAACAACGATAACCATGAGTAAACTCAATAACTTTTTGCTCAATTTAATATCCCCCTAGTATTCATATGAATTTTATATGATAATCACTATCAATAGAGTGATAATGATTATCATTTTTAATGATATTAGTTATAATATATTCCATTTACCGGAAAGTCAAAGTAAATATTTAAAATTTGTTTAAAAAGTGACGGGTCAACGTGGAAAACAGCTAAAAAGAAGGTGGGGCACTCCTAATTAACAGTTATTTTCGGGCATCCCTATACTCTGTTGGACTGTATCCAGTGTATTCCTTAAACACCTTAGAGAAATAGTGCTGATCCCCGAAAGACAATACCTCCGATACATCCTTCATCTTCAACTCGGGCCTAGTTGCAATCAGCCGACAAGCCTCGCAGATCTTAAGTTGCATATAATAATGCACAAAAGTGCTCTGAGAGTGTTTTTTGATAATTCTACTGATATACGATGGGCTTACATGAAATTTTAGCGCCACGTCCGCAATGGACAGTTGGGAGTAAATATTTTGCAACAAATATTGATCCAACTGCCGGAACAACTCCTCACTACTCTTCTTATTCTGGTCCTGTAGCTTATCAAAGTTCTGTTTGGTCCACGAAAGTAACGCTTCCTCAAATGCCTCATAACTCTCACCATTCATCAGCCACCGTATTTCTTCTACTAATCTCAGCCTGTCCCTTGGATTCTTATGAGTATCCATATTGTTGAAGGCCTCCGCTAGGGACCAGATGAAGCGATCCAATTCGGACATTCGGATATTATTGCTTTTAAAATTCAGCAGTTGTTGTTGGAGTAGTATAGTGAAGCGTTCTTTTTGCCGATGTACAATCATGTCTGCAAAAAGTCCCATCAACTTCTCCATTTCACCGCTGGGTAGCATGCTCTTCGGCATGGAATACATCGTGTCTATAAGACCGCCCGACACAGACAACTGTTCATTCATTATCGTATCCAGCTTCCCATAGTCCTTAACCAACGCTTGTATCCCTGCTGGCTGTGGTACTACTGCGATGGAGACCTTAATGGCCTCAGTCTGTAGTTCACTGGACAGCGCCTCCATACAGGCATGGACAGACGGATAGTTATCCAGAATAGAACTGTTCACTATGGCAATAAACTGTTCAGATAGCAATGCAGGAAATACCCAGCAGCCATGTGGTCCACAAGCTTTTGTAAGACATACCTGAAGTACATTCTGAGTAAAATTACCTACTTCCGGTTCTCGTGTGAACGGCTGCCTACGAATGATCAACATGATTTTGTCTTCGACGAAAAAATCCATTCCAAGTTCCAAGTTCGAGAGAAATTCTGGCTCCACTATTCCCTCAAAAAGGTCTATGTCATTTCTTTGATGCTTGTGTAGATGCTTAACTAGCCGATTCATAACGTCGACAAGCTGGTGTCGCTCCACAGGCTTTAGTAGATAATCGAACACCTGCAAATTTAGCGCTTTTCGCGTATATTCGAAATCGCTGTATCCACTAATCAGAACAGCCTTCAGGTTCGGATTCACAAGCCTACTCTGCTCAATTAGAGCAAGACCGTCCAGCTTAGGCATGCGGATATCTGTCAGTAGGATATCAACAGGATGTGCTTTTATATATTCTAGCGCCTCCATGCCGTTCGACACAGTGGCGGTAATACGGACTGGAAGATCCGTTGATTGTATAAGTGTTTGGATATTTCTCAGAATCGGCTTACTGTCTTCGGCGATAATTGCAGAATACATATTTGTCCCTCCCAGTTTAGTAGAATTCTTTGCTCATCGAAGCAATCAACTGGATCGTTGCTCCCTTGCCCTCTTCTGAATGATTGTAGATATTAAAGAATAATCGGTTCTTGTACATCAGCTTCAATCGATTCACTGTGTTCACAATGCCCATATTACCGATCCCGGACGTATTGTGCTGGAGCTGGTAAACCCCTAAGTCGGAGCTTTGGATATTGTCTAGAATCTCCTTGACCTTTCCAGGTAAGAAACCATCCCCGTTATCCCTAATTTCAATGGCCCACAGCCCATTGTAGACCTTAACCTTTACCTGGATCTTCCATGGTGGATCGGTGCATTTGAAAGCATGTTCAATACAGTTCTCCACGAACGGCTGAATCACTAGTCGTGGCAATTGGATCAGGTCAAACACCTCATCCTCATCGATTTCCCATTCTAGATCATCCTCGAAATTCTGCTGAATCAGAGACAAATAATGCTTAGTATGCTTCAGTTCCTCCGTCAGACTAACATGCTGATAAGGAGAAGACACAATATATCGCAGGCTGTCCGATAAATGTTTACACATATCTGATACCAAGCTATTCTTACCCTCCTGCGATGCAATGCTGATCAAATATAGGACGTTGTGGAAGAAATGGGGAGCGATCTGTGCCTGAAGCGCTGAATTCCGGGCTTTCACCTCTTCATGCAGTGCTAGCTTTTCCCGATCAATAGACTCCTGTAGTCGTTCCAGTAGCTCCTGAAAAGCTTCATTCAATTGAATCAGCTCATTGTTGTTGGTGTACGTATCCGTCTTCAAATTCATATTGCTGTAATTGACTCGAAGAATCTGATTGCGTAACTTGCGGATAGGAAGCAATAGATTTTTGGTCGAGAAGTAGATATAGACGAATGAGAACAAAATTAACGATGAAATGATCAAAATGGATATATATTTCACCGAATTGACTGGTCCAAGTACAAAACTCTTCGAGGTTACAACGTAAGTTGTCCAGTCGGTTTCGGCTGATTTGTAATAGGCAACATAGTTACGGTTATTATCGAGATAGATTCCGTTGGTCGCTTTTGTTGCTACAAATTCGGGGAGTTCCTGCCCTTCTTGAAGTGCTGACGAGCTTGAGATCAGCTGATTCTCCGGGTCCAGAATATATACCTTACTGTCCGGAATGCCGGATGTAGATCTTTTCAGATATTCCTGATCCAGTTGGATAGATAGATAGCCGAATACCTGCCCGTTCTGATTCATAATCGCCCGCACAAAAGATATTCTATTTGAAGGCTGACGATACAAGGCGTAACCGCTTCCATTCCAAGTGGTAATGTTACCACTTTCCTCCAGGAACGGTACAAGCGAAGTTGGGTTACCAGCGAAGCCGATAAAAGAAGCGATCTCTGCCCCATTAAGGTCATAAATAATCATGTCATCAATGTTCAGACTGGGGCCAATCGCCTGGAACATGATATCTTTGAGTTTGCGACTTCTTGTCAAGCCCTCAATCGTAAGCCGCGAGTAATCACTACCAGACAGTAGCGAGAATACGTCTTTATTCGAAAGAATTCGCTGAGATAGTTGATTTTGATTATTGATATAGATGTTCAGCTGATCGCTAACCTTGGCGGCCGTCATCTGCATTTCATTCTCCGTTTTCCCCTTCAGGGGCTGGATGACCAGAAAGTTAACATAGACCAGAAAGCATCCCAACACAATAAGTAGGAGAAATACGAATGTCATAAAGAACTTCGTTTGCAAGCTGGTCTGATACTTACTGTTGCCAAATTTTCTGTTGAAGATAGGCAAGTTGAATCCTCCTTGAACTTGTTGATGTTCCTACTTTACAATCAAAACAGCAAATGAACAAGATGCATATCGCAGTTCAGAATATTACACAGAAAGAGTCAAACACAAACATGTACGTTATGCTGGTATCACTCTATAATCAAAATGTAAACGCATTCAGTTGAGTAAAACAATTATATTTCGGGGGCGATACTATGAACGACAAAATGAAAAAAATTGCAACAGGCATACTAGCCAGTGTAATGACAGTTTCGCTAGCTGCATGCGGATCTGGAAATACTAATAGTGAGAATGCTTCAGCAACTGACACGGGAAACAACATTAGCGGCAGTAAAGTCACCATTGAGTTAGCCATTTCCAAGAGTTCACAGGATTCGGCGTTTGTCGCACAGGATCTATTGGATGAATTCGAACAGAAAACCAATATTAAAGTCAATCTTCAACTAATTCCCGCTGAGCAGACAGCAACGGTTCTGCAAACCAAACTCGCCGTTAACGAGACACCGGACATTATTCAATACAACCTCGCCAGTGCAACGACAGATCTTAACTTGGAACGCAACTTCGAAATTCTCGACAACGAGCCCTGGGTTAGCAGATTGCTGAATAAGGATGTGCTCTCCGCTTACGGACATGTCTACAGCTTTCATGTAAGCCAAGATACAGGCATGCAAGGAGTTGTCTACAACAAGGATATCTTTAAAGATTTAGGGCTTACCATTCCGAACAATTTCGAAGAATTCTTAGCGGTATGCGAGAAGATCAAAGCAAGCGGAATTACTCCCGTCTTTATGCCATTTAAAGATGCGTGGGCCGCGAACATTTGGCCAGCTGCCGCATTTGCCGACTATGCTGCGAAACACGAACCAACGATTTTTGACGACATTAATACGGGACGTAAAAAGTGGTCCGACATTCCAGAGTTTGAGACCTTCCTGCAGCAGCAATACGATGTGTATGAGAAAGGCTACACCAACACCGACATTCTCAGCGATAGCTATGATATGGCTGTAGGCAAATTTCTAGAAAAAGAAGTAGCAATGATGTTTATGGGTGACTGGCTGATTGAGAATGTGAGCGAAAAAGATCCAAATATGCATCTGGGATTATTCGCCATTCCTTCTTCTGAAGATGCAAGTCTAGGTGGAAGCCCGCTGGGTGGACAGTTATTCATACCGAAAAAGGCCAAGCATATGGATGAAGCTAAGAAATTCTTGGATTTCATTGCTATCAAAGAAGTAGCACAGAAAATGGTAGATGATCAGGGGTATGTGTCGAACTTCAGCGACGTTACTACACCTGAACTTCCAGAATACAAGCAAGAGATTCTTGATCAATACATCACACCTAAGAAAACCATTCTTACTACTGATGCTTACATGATTGTAGACCGCAGCGAGCTGTACCGCCTGCTTCAAGACGAGTTCACTGGGGGGCTGGACCCTCAAGGCGTCCTCAATGCCTGGGATGAGAAATTTAGCCAATTGATGAAGGACAAAGGTGTTGAGGGATTCTAATTAACCATACAACAGGCAGAATAGAGTCCGGATCAGGGCTTTATTCTGTCCTTAAGCTATATTGGAGTGTGAAAAAATGAAAATATCAAAAAAACTCTACTCATATTATTTGATTTGGCCTGCATTACTGATTTATTCCATTTTTTTTGTAATCCCAGCAATCACTGGCTTGTACTATTCGTTCACAGATTGGCGGCTGGACCGGGAATCCATTATATTTATTGGCTGGGACAACTTTGAACGTATCTTTTCCGACAAAACCCTACTCCTTGCTCTTAAGAATACATTTATCTTTGCGGTAGTCACCGTAATTGGCAAAAATCTGTTGGGTATCGCGCTTGCTGTTGCATTAAATATGAAGCTAAAATCAAAAAATATTCTCCGGGCTATATTCTATTCCCCATCGATTTTAAGCGTATTGGTTATTAGCATTGTGTTTACACCCATGCTACGTTCTGACGGTACAATTAACAGGGTATTGGACGCTATAGGTCTGCATTCCCTGAATCAAGCTTGGCTGACCGATCCTTCGATCGTAATTTGGACTATTGCCGCCGTATCCATCTGGCAACATGTAGGTTTCCAAATGGCAATTTACTTGGCAGGACTTCAGTCCATCTCTAAAGATTATTATGAAGCTGCTACCATCGATGGAGCCGGTTCATGGAGAAGCTTCCGTAGCATTACACTTCCGCTCCTGCTCCCTGCGATCAACATCAACCTGATGCTCACCCTAATCGGGGGGTTAAAAGTGTTCTCGGAAGTATTTGTTCTCACTGGCGGTGGCCCAGGTAATGCCTCTCAGGTGGTGGGTACTATCATCCTGCGCTCGTTCGGTGAAGGCAGTTGGGGATTAGGTACAGCAGTCAACACACTTCTATTCGCTGTGGTTACCATCATTGCCATTCCACTACTGATTTTTATGCGGCGTAAGGAGGTATCGGAATAATGAGTTATTCACGTAAAATGGCTTGGCGGAACTATTTGGTCGAAGGGTTCCTAATCCTATCATCTCTGCTAATTATCTTACCACTGCTAATCATGGTTTTCGGAAGCTTCATGACCAGCTCTGAAGTGCTGAAATTCTCACTGCGGCTCCCAGACAAGTGGATATTCTCTAACTATGCTGAAGTGTTCCGGGAAGGTGGTCTAGGGCGTGCTTTTCTGAATGGATTATTGATTACTAGCATTTCCTCCATTCTTAATATTGTTACCTCATCCGCGGCTTCCTTCATACTAGTTCGTAGAGAGACCAAATGGTCTGGATTTCTGTATATGTTCTTTTTCATGGGTCTGATTGCTCCAATGTCCACTATCACAACGATCCGTGTCGTGCAGTGGATGGGTTTTTACGGCAGCATCTCCAGTGTTATCTTAATCTATGCATCCCTCAACACCGCGTTCAGCGTATTTCTCTACAGCGGATTTATCCGCTCTATTCCCAAAGCACTGGATGAGGTAGCCTTCCTGGAAGGTGCCAATACATTTGATGTATTTCTCAAAATCGTGACTCCACTAATCGTTCCGGTCAATGCAACCGTAGCTATTATGGTCTTCATGTCCGTATGGAATGACATCACCATTCCGCTTTATTTCCTAACCGACAGCTCCGACTGGACAATGCCACTTTCCGTGTACAATTTCTACGGAAAATACAGTCGAGACTGGAACTTGATTTTCGCGGATCTGGTATTGACCTCTCTACCTGTACTCATCCTGTATCTGTTCTGTCAAAAATACATTGTCAGTGGACTTACAGCTGGGGCGGTCAAGGGCTAAGCTTATCCTTGTTTGTAAAAAGTACCTCCTAAAGTGCAAAAGAGTGCCTCGCCAACGTTTTCACAGGCGAGGCACTCTTTCTATATCACATGCTTAGTAGAAAAATACGTCAATGTCATGGTCGCTCATACTGACAGTGCCAATCTCAATGATGTAGGCTAATCATTCAAAATAAATAGGATAGTGTAAATAACATTTCTCATTAAAAATTGCCTGACAATGCGGGCAACTAGCTGTATGCATATACAGTTGAATCGTCAACTCCGTGTGACAGCTTCCGCAAAGGATGGCTAATTCTTCAAAATAGGCATGTGGCCAACGCTCGATGCTGTGATTGGCGTGCTCCTCATGGCATTTATAGCAAGGATAGTAACGATTGCAGCACTTAAACTTAATAGCGATAATATCTTGTTCAGTATGATAATGAACACATCGTGTTTCGTTGTCCACGACAGCCCCATATATTTTCAACTAAACTCCCCCGATTTTTAATAGTAACAAGGCCATCGTCATCATCATAACTATTCCACCTACTTGATAATCAACTTGCTGAAATTTCAATTGATTATAGGCTGTTCTCCCCTTACCTTTACCATAAGCACGTGCATCAATTGCGAAAGCTAGCTGTTCGGCTCGTTGAATAATCATGAAGAGTAAAGGAATCAGAATCGGAATATAAGCAAAAATACGTTTCGGTAGCGGTAAAGACGAAATATCATATCCCCTGGCCTTTTGTGCCAACAATATCCGATCTAGCTCCTGTAAAATGGTCGGGATAAACCGAATTGCAATGACGATCATTAATGAAAATTGCTCTACAGGTACTTTTAACCTGGATAACGGTGCTAGCAACTTTTCTAGACCATGGGCTAAGGTTAGCGGTTTTGTGGTTAACGTTAAAATGGAGGCGAGTAAGATGAGTAAAATAATTCGCCAGAGTAATCTTATCCCATTTTGTATACCCTCCAATGTCACCTCGATGAATGACCAAGACCAAATGACATCTCCTTGCGTGAACATGACTTGATAAAGAAAGGCAAACATCAATATAAACAAGATAGGCTTTAATCCTCGCCCAAAAATATGAAGTGGGATTCTAGACAGCAACATGATGCCAATAACGAAGATAGTAGCGACTGCGTAGCTAATGAACGATTCTAAACTTAGGAAACTCAACATGATGACGATAATACTTAACACTTTTGTCCGTGGATCTAGACGATGAAATAAGGAATTTGTCTCAAGATATTGTCCTATTAATACGGTATTAGACATTTAGCAACTCCTTGTGTGCCAGATCGGCCACACTTTGTCAATAATATCCTGCTCTCTACAGCTTGCAACCTTAATTTTCTGACCAGATAATTCCTCGACCAACTTTAATAGCTGCACAGGTTCTGGAAGTGATAATCCGAGTTTCGCAAGTAATTGTGTCTGTTCAAGAAATAAAGTGCTGGTAGCATAATGCCCCCTTAGGTATCCTTCATGAAATACCATAACTTCATCAGAGTATTCAGCTACATCGTTCATCTGGTGTGATACGAATAGAATGGTACGATTGTCTTGTTGTTGCCAATGCTTTAATAATTGCAACAGTGCAGTGCGGCTTACTGGGTCAAGACCTGCTGTTGGTTCATCTAAAATAAGTAATTTCGGATCCATCATCAATACCGAAGCAATCGCTACACGCCGTAATTGTCCCCCGCTTAATTGAAATGGTGCCAATGGAAGAAGTTCTTCTGACAAACCCACTTGGGGTAAAATCTTTTCAATAGACTTCGTTATCTGCTGTTGTGAATATCCGTGTAGCTTCGGTGCAAAGGCAAGTTCCTTGTACACGCTCGTTTCAAAACATTGATGCTCCGGATATTGAAAAACGTATCCTATGTCAGGAACGACTTTTAATTGTCCTTTGGCATCTCTAGGAATAGGCTCCTGATCTATCCAATAGTCTCCATCGACGCTAGGAAGCAACCCCTTCAGCACTTTGACGAATGTAGACTTGCCAGCCCCTGTTTGACCAATGACGGAAATCCATTTACCTTCTTGGATTGTGCAACTGACATTCTGCAAAGCCACTTGATTGGCATAGTGAACGCTCACATTGTTTAGTTGATAGACCATTGTAAGCGAATCATCTCCTTCCAATCTGTCGTTAATGGCGTTGATTTTTGTAACATTTTATTTAATCTCACCGCGAAGGGCGGTTCTAATTGATAGTCTGTAACGTTTACGGTTTCAAAAAAGGTTAATGGATCACCATCAAATTCTAATCTGCCTTTATGTATGAGTAAAATACGATCAACTGATAATACTTCCTCCATATGATGAGTGATGTGAATGATAGTCATTCCCTGGCGGTGTAACTCATTCATAATGGAAAGTACCTGCTCCCTCCCTTGTGGATCAAGCATAGAAGTAGCCTCATCAAAAATAATGATCTGCGGACGCATGGCCACAATCGCCGCAATCGCTACGCGTTGCTTCTGACCACCTGATAACTGGTGTGGCATTGACCTCATGTAATCCTTCATCTGAACAGCTTCTAGTGCATGATCCAGCCTGCTTCGTATTTCTTCTCTCGGCACACGAATATTTTCCAATCCAAATATCACCTCATCCATAACCGTTGTGGTGATGAATTGATCCTCTGGGTTTTGGAATACAAATCCTATTTGCTCATGGATCATATCCAGATCTGTAGGTCTTGACGTGTCGAGACTCTTCAAAGTCACATGGCCTTCCTTTGGAAGTAGCAATCCATCCATTAGCTTGGCAATCGTAGACTTACCACATCCATTGGCTCCGACAATTGCCACAAACTGGCCTGGTTCAATCGTAAAGCTCATATTCTCGATGACAGGTTGCCCTTTTTTATAGGAAAAATGAACTTTATCGAATATAAGCTTGGTGTTCTCTAAATTCATTCCTCATCACACCTATTCACAATTTCATAAACTATCTGTTATGCGCGTTTTGTTCAATCGGACTTACAGATTTTAATTGTGTTACTATCACGGCTGCGATAATGGCTTTAATACAATCACCTGGTAAAAAGGCGATAGCACCCACTAGTCCAGCCCATACAGAAGTATGTGTAATCATAGCCATGACCGGCGCACCGATTAAACTAATAAGTACAACACCACCAACTATATTAATGGCGATCAATTTCCATGTTTTTAACGAAGACCACACTTTTTCAGTCATATATCCGATGCAAAATACGGCCACTGGCCAGCTTAGAAAGTATCCAATAGTTGGTCCTACGAATACAGATAGACCTCCACGTCCACCAGATAATAAAGGTAAACCTAAAGCGACTAGAACGATAAATAAAATTAAGCTAATCGTACCCGTCTTCTTTCCTAAAAAGCATCCAGCTAGCATGACACCAAGGGTTTGTGCAGTGACGGGTACGGGTATAAAACCTAGTGGAATGGGTGGAATCATGCCTAATACACCGATTAATGCAGCAAATAATGCGGCATAAACCATTTCTTTTGTTTTCATTTAAATACCTCCATTGTTATGAAAAAATATTAACTTTGTACTAGATTTGACATCTATGTATTAGTTAGATAATAACTTGATATTCCACTATTGTAAACCATAAAATAAATATAAGGTTAACAATCGATACTAGCTATAAAAATTTGCACCACAAAAAAAAGCTGATCTTATTTATTAAAGATCAGCTTTTCAAAACTTTGTCTCTTAAAATAATAGATAGCCTTAGAGTTCAATAACCTTTGTTGCAATGCTATTGTAGAACCCTCTATCATGCTCCACAAAAAGGATGGTTGGTGAGTATTCAAGCAGTAACTCTTCTATCTGCATGCGAGAAATTACATCAATGAAATTAAGAGGTTCATCCCAAATGTGCAAATGAACGTTATCGCAAAGACTTTTTGCAATCAGCACTTTCTTCTTCTGACCACCACTATAAGCTGAAATATCCTTTTCGAATTGTATTCTCGAAAAATCAAGCTTTCTTAAAACTGCTTTAAAAAGGCTTTCGTCAATCTCGTACTTAGCAGCAAAATCCGTTAAATTTCCTTGGAGATGAGATGTGTCCTGTGAAACATAGGAAATTTTCAACTGACTCCCTTTCCTAAAAGTACCTGTATATTGTATATCCTCACTGCAAATAAGCTTGATAATACTTGTTTTTCCAGAACCATTTTTACCTGAAAGGGCAATTCGCTCACCTTGCTCTATCGTAAAACTTATATCCGAACATACCGTCTTCTCGCCATAAACTATGGATACTTTTTCTAGTTCAATAAGTTGATTCTTGTGAAATGCAAGTTGTGATATTTTCAAGCTATCTGAATTTTCAATATTTTTCAGAAGTTTGGATTTTTCATGAATAGCAGATTGCTGTCTATGCTCAATGGCTTTAGATCGACTCATCATTTTAGCAGCTTTGTGGCCAACATACCCTTTATCTAGCTTTGAACCGGAATTCGTTGTTCCATTTTTTGTTTTTTCTACTTCATGTGACCATGTACTCGTTCGTTTAGCAGATTCCGCCAAGTGTTTAATGTCTTTTCTTAGCTTTTCGTTCTCCGTTAGCTCAAAGTTATCCTGACGCTTTTTATTCTCCCACCAATCGGAGAAATCACCTTTTTGAACTTCTATGTTGCTCTTATTAATGGAGAGGATATGGTCTACACAGTTATCTAGAAACGATCTGTCGTGAGACACCAGAATGAATCCACTTTTGGCATTGAGATAATCACTAACAAGTTTCCTTGCGTTCATATCTAGATGATTGGTGGGTTCATCAATCAATAGAAAACGATTCTCCTTCAGAAATAAAGTAGCCAGTAATACCTTCGTTTGCTCTCCATTGGACAATGAATCAAAGGGTCGGTATAGAACATCTTCGGAAACCTCGAGTAAAGAGAGTTCACGCATCAATTTCCAGTGGAGATAGTCTGGGTAAATGTTATCAATTACATCAAGAGTATTTTCTCCTTTATTTACTACATGAAATGGGAAATATTCAAAGCTAACATTAGCTGAAATATTTCCTTTGTATTCATATTTGCCAAGTAATAAGTTAAGAAATGTCGTCTTCCCTCTCCCGTTTCTTCCTGTAAATCCTAATTTCCAATCGGTATCGATCTGGAAATTGACGTTCTCAAATATGTTATCGTAACTGCCATCATACGCAAAGGTTAAGTTTGTAACATTTATTAATGACATAAAATATTCCTCCTGTATGAAAAATCAAAAGCTACAAGAAAGTTACTTTCTTGTAGCTCAAATAAATACAGTTCATCCAACCCGCCATGGAGTCAGATAAGGATATTTTGATTGAGTGAAAAGATAAAGTAACTTTCTTGCATGAATCAGATTCATAATCGCTTATGCAGCTTAATTATGAATTTAATTCTTATGAAAAATAAAACATACGAAAAAAACTCATACATTGTTTTATTATTTAACATAGTTAGCAAGAAATATTACTTCATTTTCCCAACTCCAATCATTGATTTGCAAATATTTTATCATAACTATATTCTTATTTCCACTAAAAAAGGTTGATCTTTAACAATCAAAGATCAACCTTTACTTATACAAGATTTGTTATTTACTCACTTCTATTTGAACACTCTTAGATGCGTAGACCACTTTTACTTTATAAGTGCTTGGTAAACCTACAGTTTCAATGTCAGAAAATGATCCCTCTTGTTTATCAAACGTTATTATTGACGTGCCATTAACCGGTACATATCCGTCCGTAAAGTTCAAACGTAATTTCCCGTTGAACGATGCTACTTTCTTGATATGAAGTAGATCATTTTTGCTACCGATACTAAGTTCCAACGTACCTTTAGCAGATTGCTGATAGTTTTCTCCAATAATCAGTTGTCCCTCAACACTTTCTAGTAGCGTTCCTCCGTTGTTCGTCACACTTGCTGTTCCGAAAGCGGTTTTCGAATCCCCTTGAAGTATGCCTTGCTCAATCAGTGTACCACCGGAATACGTATTATTACCTTCGAGCTTTAACGTACCTGTACCTTTTTTGGTTAGCTTTCCAACACCTGAAATATTGTTACGCCAGCTATCCAATGCATGAAACCCACCTTTCTGGGCATCCATGGTCACGGTTACGTTATCGACTAAGGCGCCATAGCCATCTGCAGCGGCATAGAGATTAAGTCTTCCCCATCCTTCGGCATCATCAAGTACAGGATAGCCTGAAGGGAGACCCGTTGTAGCCAGAACCCAGCGACGTTGTGTACTGTCTAGATAAGGCTGACGTGTCTCAAGCAACACTTCAGCTCCTTTTGGAACAATCATGGGAGAAGTCGTAGATCCAATTTGGCTAAAGCCGTATGTTAGACGATCGGTATAATTTTTCTTGTTCGTAACGTAATCGCTGTATAGATCTGTTGCTGTTGCTGTTGCTGTTTGCGTTAATAGTTCACTATGCGCTTCTTGATAAGCGGCTGTTTTCAAACTATTATTGTCAGGATCAGACAGGATAGCCGCAGACAATGCGGTTGCCATGACACGTCCTCCCATGACATCAAGAGGCGAGTGCATACCGGCAACAATACGGCTGTTGCCAAGATCTGAAGCACGCGTTAGCAGTTCCTGGTAGCGCTCTGGTACGGCATATGCCATGGCAATAGCGCTTAGATATGCAGCATTGGTATGACCACTAGGAAAACCACCATCATTACTTGGATCTGAATTCTGAACAGGAATGAGGGTAGAAACTACGAGTGAGTTATCGACCCAACGAAACGGACGGGGATAATTAAAGTAAGCCTTAGCTGGGTTCGTTGTAGAATATGTACCACGTAAAGTATTGATCAACCCCACCATGTTGCCTAGTTCGGAATCTTCGCTACCTGCGTTATTACCTTCGTCACTATATTTTTGGGTTGTGGCATCAGCAGCAACATCCTTAATCGTTGTTGTCGCTTCAGCTTTAGCACGGTATGTATCAGCGAGCGAACCCAGACCATCGATTACGCTGTAGCTCTGCTTTCTGCGATCATCCAGATATGCTGCATCTGCCTCTTCGGCTGTACGACGAACAGACGTGTTAAATACTTTTAGAATATTGAGATTCAGAACGCTATCGTTTAGCTTGGTACCCGTATTCCATGTCGTGCCCGCAGTCCATAGATTATTAAACTCGGAGAGTAACCCGAGTGCCGGATTTGAATCTACCGTTTTATTTTCTGCTTTATTATTTTTGTAGTTATCTACAAAATAGCCCCATGATGGAGCTGATGGGGGAGTTACTGTTGCGGGTGTTGATGCCGCATTCACATAACTTCCACCCAGGGAACTTAAAAGTATGGGTACAGATAGTACTGCTACGATTACTTGTTTCTTTAATGACTTCATTCTCAAATCAATTCCTCTCTAGTATGCTTTTTTTCAGCCAAATCACATTATATCGCTGGTATATTAACTAAAGAGCATAGTTTTGTTAATTAATAATTAAAACGAAAAGACGACTCCAATCTCGAGTCGTTCTCTGGACAATTCGTATTTCATTACTCTCATTGGAATTATGTTAACTGGTTCCATATATCCTATGGCAACATCATTAGTCATTCTTTCTACATTTAAATATCCTGACCTCTCCATACCTAATGGTGATATAATGTGCTCTTCGATATACTGACTATAAGATTCCCCACTTACGTTTTCAATTACTGCCCCAAGCAATATATATCCTGAATTACTATAATTAAATTGGCTTGCAGGCTCGAATTCAAGAGGCTTATCTTTGAATTTGTCTATATTCTCTGATACGCTAACTTGAATGTGCATGTTGCTTATGTAATCTGGGAAGTATGTAAAATTTGGGATTCCAGATGTATGGGTAAGCAATTCGTAGAGCGTAACCTTTTCATAAGGATAATCTTTTACATACTTTTTTACAGGATCATCAATATGAAGCTTACCCGCTTCTTGTAATTGCATGATAGCTGTAGCTGTAAAAGCTTTAGTCAGGGATCCGATCTGGAAGACCGTATCAGGTCCATTTATTTTCTTTTCCTCAGAATTGGCCATTTTATACCCTTTGGCGATCTTAACCTTATTATTCTTAACTAGAAGTATGGATCCAGAAAAATTCAGATTATCCATATAGTCATCAAGTTTTTGTTCAAAACTTATGATTTTCTCTTCAGGAATGTTCTCTATAACTTCCTTGTGTACTTCTGGTGGATGATCTACCTCGCTCTGAGGTGCTGAACAGGACGTAAGTATAAAGATTAGATATATGATTACTAACTTACTCATGACTTTCATCATGTTTAACAACCTCTTTCATTCCAATTTTCAACTCAACAATAACTTAATCACTGGGTCGCCTAAATCACTCATACGTATTTATGACTCGGCTTATGCCAATGTTTAATTACAAAGAACGGGTGAGAGCAAATCTGCTCTCACCCGATGTATAACTGATTCCCATATATTAAATAGACTTACTACATTAAGAGCAGATTACTTTTACAGACCCAACTTACGTCCTTTCTCCAGACGTTGAATCTGTGTCTCGCCGCTATCAGCCAATTCTCGGAATTGATTAATCGTTTCTCTCATTCTAGGCAAAGCCTCTTGCTTGTACGTGCTGATTGAATCGAGAGCCGACAACACATCCGTAAAAGCTTGTTTCATCGTGTCTACCGATATACTAGCTTCTAGCGATTGTTTCTGGATCTCAACTCCTTGATTCTTCAACAGTCTGGAAGTTCCAGCAATCAGATCGTTGGTGGTTTGATTTAAGAGCTCTATTTTTTTCAAAACAATCTTCTGATTATACAGAGCACTTGCTACGGTTACGGATATTTTCAATGCCGAAATCGTAACATTCTTAGCTCTATCTACCCCACGAATCAGTTCCTTATTGTTTCTAATGACTACTTCGATAGCCATAATCCCCTGCTGGTTGACTACTAACATCTGCTGTAAATCCATGACCCGCTGCCGTAGAGGGAACAGTACTTCTTCAGTAATGAAACGAATCTTGTCAGGATCTTCATTACGTAGTTTTGCCGCTTCGATTTGCGAATCAATTGATTCATCCATCAACATGCCAAGCTGAATTTCTTTTTGCAATCTTTTGGTCAGCTCACGCAACGTCTGTTGTTCAATCTCTAAAGTAGTGTTATCGTTCTTAAGCGTTGACTTCCCCTTATCTAAAGAGACAACAATATCCGCAATGACAACATCTGCTTTTTGATACTTAAGAAAGTAAGCACGTAACGGATTGAATAGCTTTCCGAGGAAACCTTTCTTAGCAAAGTCTATCGCACTCGGGTCCAGATCCTTCAATTGTGTGTGCAATTCAGCTAGACCTTGAGCTACTTGCCCACCTTCATCGCCTGTCTTCGAGAGATTGCCTACCGACACTTGAAGTAAAGTATTCTTATCTGAGGATGATTTCATTGTATTAAGACCAAAAGTATCAATGGACTGCAGTATTTCTTTTCGCTTATCTAGAGATTCGAAATCTAATGCCATAATCGCTGCGACGTTGTTCTCGGCCACTTCTTTCAGCTTAGCCACTTCTTCGGGAACGGGCTTAACCTCTTCTTCGATCGCTACTTTGATCTCTTCTTGACTTGGTAATTCCATTGTAAATGACATCGTAACCCTCCCTTAGCTTTTACTACATTTGGACATTAAACAAGTTTCCAATTTTATAGACTACATCATCTGTATCTGCATTTATGCTAGCTGCTTCATTAATACTAGAAATACTTTGAAGGGCTTCTATGTTGGCATTATATCCAATCGTATATATAGGAATCTTGTAGGTCTCAATTAACCCCTTGATATCCTTGAGTGAAAATCCCTCGTTCGTCTCACCATCGCTTAAGACAAAGATGATTGGCTTAACATCGGGATGAAGTGCTAATTCATCTTGAAGCATTTTTAGAGCCACGATGATTCCATCAAAAGTAGCTGTGCCCCCACTCGCTTGCAGGCTATTCACAGTACCCACAAACATCGATTGCTGATTCGTATCATACTTCCCAATAGGGAGGTTAATGGATACACCACTAGAATAAGAGACAAGACCGATACTGTTATCTTTGCCTAGATACTTTTGCCCCGATAATAACGATTCTTTCAAGCGGTTTAACGGCTCGCCTGCCATACTACCAGAAACATCGGTAACGAATACTGCTGTAATTGGTTTACTTCCATTCTTCTTTTCCTTCCACACCTTCTGGGCTGAAGATAGAAGACTACCCTCAACTACTGCAAGTTCAGACTTATATTCATCAAGATGATTGAACCCTTTTTCTGTGGCTGATTTCTGGTATTTCTCTTGCTCAACGAACTCTGCAAACTTTTGAATGATGTCCAACTTATCTGTTGGTACATCACCTAATGCGTACAACGGACTATCATGCCTCACACCAAAAGGAGTAAATACATACGCATCCTTTAAGTCAGCAGCGTTCGCAAAAGTCTGGTATTCCAAAACAAAACCGTCAAGCATCCCAGATTTCGCCGCATCACGCATTTGTAAAGTGGTAGATGCAATAAATGGCACATTAGCTTGGAATTTCTCAAAACCCTGAACAGCCTGATCACCTAAAATATTTGAACTATCAAAAGTATTAAGTGCTGTTACAAGAAAATTTAATCCTGTTGAACTTGCGAACGGATCCGTATAACCCATAGACAACTCGTTATTGGCGATGGCTTCCGTAACTGTTTTGACATTTACTGACCCGTAAGTATCTATTAGTGCATCGTATTTAACTTTGGACATAACAATACCAGGAACATTCCCAACGAGACGATTCGATACTAATTGAATATTAACACCACTCGCTTTTACCATTTCACCCCATAACTCGTTAGAAGGTGTGAAAGCGTCCGGTACATATTTCCCTGATTTGATGTAATCGGTGGCAGTACCTGACGCAATATTCCGAATCTGTACAGAAGCCGTTTTTCCGTTGATGTCTATGTTGGCTTTATTGAACTCAGTTGCCACATCCGTTAACCAGCCATCAACACCTGTACCCGACTTCTCAGTCGAAGAGAATATTTCTACATAATAATCCGATGTATTGTCTACGGTAATAGGAAATTTAGATATATCGGGTAAAGATTCTGCAACATCAATGGGATTAAGATCGATTTGTCCTTTTACTGGTGTCTCCGTAGTTACCGATATTTTGGAATAGAGCTTATTTAATCGTTCACCTGCATCTTCGACGGATACTTCTTTATCTGTTTTCCCAAAATTCGAGGTCAGATTAACCCCTATATATACAATACCGAACACCAATACCACGAGCATAACTGATAGTAAGAAAAATTTACTCTTCTTTGTCATGGGGCCACCCCTCACTGTTTATAATATTTGGTTTGCTTAATCAACATGTCTATTTCCTGCATGCATGGCATTTCTTCAATATCACCAAGCTCAAAACTATCCAATCGTGATATCTCAAGCAGTAACTTATCTAGCTTCAACAAGATTTCTTCGTTAGAACCTATAGAACTTTTTATAAAAGACAGATACTCGTTATAGACTTTTTTCTTTTCTAGAAGCAGTTCCTTAGAAAACGATGTTGCTTTGGGATTCATCACCCGCTCATACTCTGATTCATCAAATACATTGAGCCTATTCAGAATGCTTCTGATATTAAGGTAAAATAGCTTTTCTACCTCTTCCGTAACAGAGGCAAATTTCTTATAACTTAACTCTGTCGATTCAAATCTTTGATTCAGAACATTTAACAAGGTATCCTTTCGCTTCGCCATTCGTTCCAACTGCTCAAATGCAAGGGTAATATCTTTCTCCAACGGTTTTACTCGTCTATAGTGCATTAAAGCATCTTCATAGTCCTCACGCGTTTTGATTTGTTTGACTGGAATAACAATGGGTGACTTAAACAGTAGGGAATAACTTCCGTAAAGTAACACAAGCGCACTTACGAATAGCAACGTTACTCCAAATGCGGTTGAGAGCGCATCTCCGCCGATCTTAACCCCTAAGAATCCAGGTGATAGCACGAGAATATTCATAGCCACAACACCAACAATAATTCCTAGTAGCTTTATGTATTTTGAAATAGTCAATTGTTGTACCTCCTCTCCCCATTAGGAAAAACTTAGATGTTACTAAGTGCACCTATCTAATCTCAAATTTCATCCGACAGGATTGTATTTGATAACAGGTTGTTATCAGCATATGATAATATTTCTACGTAAGATTCTCGGTTTGGTAACAAACAGACTTATCTTAATTTGGAATATTCACGGATTTACACATAATGACACTATAACATGAAATATTTAACACTGATTACATTTTCGTGAATAATACGAAGCAAAACCACCTTTTTAAAAGTTATTTAAAAAGGTGGTTTTTATTACACGCGGTTACTGTGATATCTCTTTTTTAACTTCATAATGGAGTTCAACAAATTGATTGAAATGCCTTGTACCTATTAAAGAAAGTTCTGTTTGATAATTTCCCTCTTTAAATAACGGTATTCCTTTACCAATTAAAGAAGGAGCAACTGTTAGTATAAGTTCATCAATTAATTTTTTGTTTATAAAGGAATGTAATAAATCCCCTCCACCAACAATCCAAATGTTTTTCCCCTTTTCTTTTTTTAGTTTATTAGTGAAACTAACTATATCCTCATTAACGAATTTAACATCTTTAGTGTCTTCTACATGTGATCTCGTAAAAACGTAACATTCTTTATTTATATATGGGAATTCTCCTGGTTCGTGTTTCATTATCCAATCATAAGTTTTTTTACCCATTAATATGGTGTCCACAGTTTCATAAAACTCTGAATAACCATTATCCCCCTCCCCTTCAACGTTAAATAACCAATCTAAAGACTCATTTTGTGTAGCTATATACCCATCTAAACTCGTAGCAATAAACAAAACCAATTTCCGTTGATTACTCATAGTGGTCCTCCCTATTATAATAAAATGTGTGTTCGTTTATTTATTAGCTCTTATATGGTTGACACAATTTGAGACGAAAGTCGCATGTATGAAATAGAAAAAGCACCAAAGGGTGCCGGATTCACGTTTATCTGGTAATCTTTGATTTATTGTTAAATACATGCTGCATTATCATCTAGGTAAGTGAGCCGTAGGATTCCTATCTTTTAAGATATCCTCCATTCTTTGTTGAACACTAATTTTTGAATTTGAATCGGGAAGAATATAGAATGTCCCTTTTCTAATATCTTCGAATGTTTTCTTCGCTATCTCATAAGGATCCATACCATTTAACATGGCGTCTTTGTTCATCCGCTCTATGATTTTCTCCATAGGGGATACAACTTTCTTTTTAATATGTTTAACATTATCAGGGGCATTTCGATTTGAATTATAAAGTTGCGTTTGAACATACCCCGGACAAAGAACAGCGACTTGGATTTTTGAATTAACCAACTTTAATTCGTGATACAATGTTTCAGAAAGACTGACGAGGGCATGTTTCGTTACACGATAAATTCCAATTCCAGGCCCACTCTCAAGACCTACTCGCGATGCTGTATTAATGACATAACACTTCGTTTGTTGTTCAAGCATCATTGGAATAAACACCCTAATGGCATGAATTACACCCCATAGATTCACATTGAGAACCCATTCCCATTCTTCAATGGGAGTGTTCCATAATAAAGAGCTTGATTCAACTCCAGCATTATTGAATAACATATCTACACTTCCAAAAGTCTCTATGGTCTTGTCAGCTAATCGTTGAATATCTTCTTCTTTCGTCACATCAAGCGTTAAAGTAAGGATATCTACCCCAGCTAATAACAGTTCTTCTTTAACACTTGCAAGAGCCTCTTCATCAATATCAGCCAATACAACCTTCATTTCTTCTTGCGCACAATGTAGGGCAATAGCGCGCCCAATTCCACTTGCAGCTCCGGTTATGACAGCTACTTTATCTTTAAAATCCCTCATGTTCACCTCCGAAAATCATACATAGAACATAGTACGACATGTTTTTAATCCCAAAGCCGTTTGCAACTGAGTTAAAGTGTATGTTTTGATGTTCTCGGAACGAATCATTGTAATTGCAAATTCATCATTTATACCCCACATATATTCTAATGTGCATACGCCCTTTAATATAACAGGAGATATATGAAAATGATTATCTTCGATTTGAATCGTCTGATATCCGTATTTCAACCCGACACCAAAATACTTTCCCACTGCTTCTTTCCATGTCCATATCATCGTTAGAAGTTTCAACTCAGAGTGTTCTCTGAAGAGTTTCCCAAAATAGGTCAACTCCTCTTTGTTCGTAAATATTGGAGCATAAGAAATTTTCATCTTGTTGTTACACTCGATATCTACCGCTATTCTGTACATGGAATACCATATGATGACATGTGGATATGCATAACTGATTGCAATAAAAGGTAAATCACTTGTTAATTTTTGCTTGGCAATATCCTTTAACCGTTCTTTTTCAAAACGGAGTAGCCGTCCACCTGAAGTATTAATTTGAAAATAGATGAGTTGATCACAATTTGTATTTATAACAGAACATTTCACAATGTCCATTATTCTACCAGCAATTTTGGGAATGATTTGATTTTGTTAAGTTTCATCATATATATACTAGCAATAATCGCGAAGAATAATATTGTCCCTCCTATTACGATCAACACACTGGTTAGAGTCAACTGCATAGGAAGAAAAACCCTTGTTGACTTAGATAGTTCACCAAACAGTAATCCACTTAAAACAATATAGTAAGGTATCGAAACAATAATTCCTATCATTAATGGATATATATTTCCTATAATACAGACACGATTTATTTCTCTGTTCGTATAACCAAATGATTTGAACAAGAGTATATTTTTTTCTCCAGTTTTGATGGCGATTGAAATAGAAATACTTAGCAATACTCCCCCAAGTAAAATTCCTAATACAAGCATTCCTCCGGAAATACCCTTATAGTTTTCAACAGACATTCTCATTGCTTCAATAATATCACTTTGTAACAGTGTATTGCGGATATCGTTCGAATCGATATTCAAGAGTTGATTACTGTATAATCCATGATATGCTTCGGTGGGTTCTGTGAAAGATTCCCCATAATAAGCCAAAGACGTATATAACTCGCTTCCCTGTAATTCTAAGTGGGTTCCTGCAATTTGAAGTAGAATCGTATGGTCTTGATCCATAACGGACACAGTATCTCCGACCCTTAAGCTGTATTTATTGGCAAACCACTTACTAACGATAATTCCATTCTCTAGTTGTCCAGTAATATCTTTATGAGTATCATAATCGTAGAAATTAATATACTGGCTTGTGCCATTTGTCTCTAGCGCAATCAACGAGACATCTTCGCTTCCATCCGTACTATCCATCTTCATATTCCTTTTTACATATCCTTGTGCGTCCATATCTGTGAAATCTATCTTGGAGAAACTTAAGCTATTTTTAAATACGGTATTATATTTATAGTGATATTGTTCTTCAACTGCGTTTACGATCTGATTAGGGAAATTAGCCATAGCAAAACTTATAAATAGTTGAACTGCTAATGCAAAACCCGAAAAAATAATTAGACACAATACGAATAAATTTCTGAACATTATTTTATAAGATAAACTCCCTAGGAAGTTTTTGCGAGTTGTGATTTTTAACAGAATTCTTTTTAGGAGACCATTCTTATCAACATGACTGTTCCAAATAAGACGTATCGGTTGTTTGCCAAGGTACAGATAAATGACAGAGAATGAAAACGTCATAACTATTAAAAAGTAAATCGCCAATACTACGCTGATCGAAGACCAATCCATATTAACATTTAAGAAAGGTATCATCGATTCCGTATTCATAAATCTAAACAGGAATGGCTGTAATAATTCAGCGATGAGTAAGCCAATAACCACGGGAATCACTAATAATAGGACTAGCGGGATAAAACTCAACACGAGCTCAACATTTCTATATCCGATTGCCTTAAGAATTCCAAATACTTTTAAGTTCTCTTGGATCATCCTAATAAGAATTAAGGCAAGCATAATAGCAACAATCGAAGACATGACAGAGACCGAAACACCAACAATGGTTTGAAACATTTGAATTCTAAGATCAAGTGTCTTCGTTTCTGGATTATGGCTACTTTCTTGGACATAAGACGCATCATCACTAGAAATCTGTTGAGACCCATTTAACCATAATCCTGAAGTATATACTTTTTCCTCCAGATTCAATGAATCATATACCTTATCATTGACAGACACTAAGTTAGAAGATTCGGACCTATAAATTTGAAAGTTTGTGGCGCTCATATTCGGATTAACAAGGCCAGAGAAGCTGGCAATACCTTTTACCATATATTTATTGTCCAAAAATTCAAACGTGTCTCCTATACTCAGTTTCATTTCTTCAGCTGTATCCACATCGATTACAATTTCATTTTGATTTACCGCCATGGAACCTTCTACATAATAGAATTGATTTATTTTCTGATTATTTTTTATGATTCTATAATTGTTTCCATTCAAGGAAGCATATTTAGAGCGTTGTATTTCACTTTCAAATCCATATTTATTCTCTAAGGTTTTTATTGCGTTGTTATACGCGACCGGATCAGTGGTATCATATGCAGTTGAGTTCGCAATAAATTGAAAATCTTCTTGATTAAGATTGTGGTACTCTTCTTGTACGGCTTTGATATTCAAATTGATGGTTACTAACGTAAAAGCAAGAAAACTTGTGATGATTATCATAAGTTGAATGGATGAGAACAAAAATAGATTCTTGTTTAATAAATATCTAGAGCAATGTTTCATTAACATCTAGTTCACCATCCAATCTCATCAAGATCAGATGTCTGTTTATTATGTATTGTGGATAGAATTCTTCCATCCATCATTCGTATATAACGATTTGATATCTTTACCAACTCTTGATTGTGTGTAACCATAATGACGGTAACGTTATGTTCTTTATTCAAATCTAACAATAATTTCATAATCATTTTTGCAGTAGAACTATCCAAAGCCCCTGTAGGTTCGTCACAAAAAATAACCTTCGGTCCTTTAATCAGCGCACGGGCGATAGCAACACGCTGCTTTTGTCCACCTGAAAGTTGATTTGGAAACTTATGTTTATGTTCTTTCAATCCGACTTTTTCTAATATTTCATCGACTGAGCTGTTCTTTTTATTCAGATATTGACCTACTTTCACATTCTCATATACGGTCAATGTCGGTAGTAAATGATACTCTTGAAAAATAAAGGCGATATTCTCCCTGCGGAAAGCAACCATTTGCTTTTCATTGTACGAACCTAAATCATGACCCATAAATAATACATTTCCTTCGAATTCACGATCCAGTCCACCAAGAACATTTAGAAAAGTTGACTTCCCTGAACCCGAAGGACCTAGAATAGCCAAAAACTCCCCTGTGCCAATAGTTACAGTGATATCATTGAGAACTTGATGTGAAATTTCACCATTACTGTAATGCTTGTTTAAATTGTTAATTGAATACATTAGGTTAACACTCCCTCTTTTTATCAATCTTATCTAACGTATCGATGACAGTAAGTATCGATCCGTAAATTCCAAATGTAGACGACCAATGACCGACGACATAGACGCCTTCCCATACCGTAGGAATACTTTTAATCATATTAGAGATTAGATTCCCTTTAGCATCACGAACCCACCCAAAAACAGAGCCGTTTTTATTGGATGTAACCACTTCTCTATTTGATCTACCAATCGATACAGCTAGTTCTATATTTTTGTCTTCCACAAGCAGTAAAGACTTGATTTCAGCATGGAGATGAGGCAATATAATATTTTGTATTTGATCTTCGGAAATATATCGACAAACAACCGTTGCCATGAGATTGATCTGCCCTTTAGATTTATCCATTGTACTAATGATAAAATTTGGTGTTTTACCATCTAAACATGGTGAACGATACTCATTATAGTGATAAATGTATTCGTTATTAAAAAGTTTTTGAGGAATTCTATAATAAAATCTCCATGCAGATGATCCAATTTTCATTTCGTATATTTTCTCCAGTAATTTTTGTTGTCGTACATTTGTTTGTGGCAATGTCTGTAGGAGATCAACCGGATAACAAGCAATGACAATGTGATCAGTTATAATTTGCTGCCCATCATCATTATAAATATGATATTCATTGTCAGGTTTGCATATCTTATTAGCTTTAAATTTATATCTAATTATACTGTTAGAATTATCCATGTATTCCCTTAACGACTTAATAAGCGATTCTCCATAGTCTTTGAAATAATATGTTCCTCCACCATAAGTTGCAAATAATGAGAGGTAACTAAATGCAGAGTCTTCAAGATATACATCTGCATAGGAAGGTCCAATAGCCGATAACACACCTATAAGTTTAGTGTCCTGAAAATAGGTTTTTAAAAATTGTTCAAATGATTTAAACACTGTATCCATAAAAATCGATTTTATATCTTCTTTATTGTCCGCAGCTAAAGCTTGTGCGAAAGATCTTACATAATTAATAAATTTATTGATTTGAACCTCTTCATTTGGAAAGTAAAGCGTTAACTGTTTCCTAAGGTCATCTAATTTAAATGACAGATCATATCTCTTGCCATTATGAAAGATGGTTATGTCATCAGCTGGAATTAGTTCTGAAGAGATTTTGATATTTATATGTTGGAATAATTGATCAATAAACCCCCTATCTGGGATAGCTATATGATGAGCACCATAAGGAATCTGATCTTTGGTTATGTTTTGTAGATATCCTCCTAGCCTTGATCCTGATTCTAGCAAACACACATGATACCCACGTGCAACTAATAAACATGATATTAATAGACCGGATATTCCCCCACCAACTACAGTAATATCGAACTTATTCATAGGCGATAATATTGGAAAACAAACTGAATACTTCGGATAATGTATCGGTAATAAAATGGATATCCTCATCAGTAATGGTAAGTGGAGGTGCAATAATTAGACTATCGTCGCTATCCGGATATAGCAGTAGCCCATAATGAATAAGTCGTTTAGATATCAAATGTGCGATACCCCATTCACGCATCATAGGGACTTTTATTCCAGGTTTAAAAATAATAGACAGTAAAAGTCCTTTTCCACTTATGGTTAAGACAAAATCATAGTTTTGAATTAGTTTATTTAATGATTCAAACAAGATATGTCCTTTTTCATTCGCGTTCTCTACTAAGTTGTTTTCTTCTAAGAATCGAATACAAGCTAATGAAGCATTACAAGCTAGCGGATGACCAGATGTAGTGAATCCATGAGCGAGTTCGTTTCCCTCTTGAACCTTCCCTATAAAGGCATCGTAAATGGGCCTAATCACACACACTGCTCCTAATGGAACATAACCACCACTGATAGCTTTCCCTAACAATAAAATATCAGGATCCACATCTAATGATTGATAGGCAAAGTAGCTACCTGTTCTTCCGAATCCTGTTGCAATTTCATCTACAATCCACAATATCTCAAATTCATTACAAAGAGATCTTATCTTTTCTAAAAAAGAACTTGGAACCACGGATGCTTTATTGGAGAGTTGTACAATCTCCGTAATAATCGCTGATACATCTGGATTGCGTATTACCATCTCTCTTAACTCTAAGATGTGTTCATCCACTTTCTCTTCAATTTCGTCGGATGAGTAATAAAGGGGTTCCGGAAAAGGGACTTGTATAAAGCCAGCATCAAACGAAATACCTTGAATATCGTGTTCATTTCCAGACAAAAGCGTTGCACACATGGTAGACCCATGGTAGCTGTTTCTGAGAGCAATGACTTTGCCATTTCCAATTCCTTTTTTTCTAAAAGTATATTTCCTTGCTATTTTCAGAGCAGTCTCTGTTGCTTCAGAACCACTATTTGTAAAAAACACATTGGAGAAATGACCATTCGTTAGTTCGATTATTTTTTTAGCCAATAATACGGATTGCTCATTAGTTGATAGGAATAAACTATTATTATCCAGTATGTCTAGCTGTTCTTTCATAGAGCTAATAATCTGTTCAATGTTATGGCCATAACTTGCATTTAATAAGCTCGAAACTCCATCGTATATAGCATGATTCTTATCATCAAATAGATATTTACCTTCGCTTCTCTGAATAATAAGTGGCTTGTTTTTGATATATTCCTGCATCTGCATGAAACAATGCCACACTTTGTCGATATCATCATTTATTAGCAGAATAATCTCTCCTTTGCTATCGGATACTGTAGCCACCGTCTAGAATAAAATTAGCGCCATTCACACTATTATTTTGTTCGAATAAATATAACATCGTATGTATTACTGTATCCAAATCAATATATTTTTTTGGTAAACCTGCGAGTAAATGCATCCATTTAGGATTCTTCCCCACTTGATTTAGTACATCATCAACCATTGGAGAATAGATGAAGCCTGGAGATATGACATTCGAGATAATATGACTTGATGCAAAGTCTTCCGTAATAGATTTAGCAAATTGTAACAACGCAGCTTTGGAACTATTATAAGCAATCATTTCAGGAGCTACGATTGTAGCAAATACAGAGGCTACGAATAATAACTTACCATGGCCTTGCTTAATATAATTAGGAAGCATATATTTCGTCGCATAGGCGACGGACAAGAAATTCACATCAATTACTTCAAGGAATTCTTCGAAATCTTGATCTAACAAATGACCAGCTCTCGAGATGCCTGATGCAAATATCGTCCCCTCAATAGGACCGAATTCTTCAAAAATAGTAGTAATTGCTGTTTCAAGTTCCGTACGATTTCGAATATCTACATGAAAATTTGTGAAGGCTAGTGGATGTCCTTCAACTTTATTATCTAATACAATACAATCGTAATTCCGTTCCGTCAGTGCGTTGACCATGTTAGAACCGATAAAACCACAACCACCGAGAACAATCACTCGCTTCAAAGCCTCCATCAACTTATAAGACCTCCATCTATAATGATGTTTTGACCTGTGATATATGAAGCTTGTTCACTTAAAAGAAATTGAACTACATTTGCGACTTCCTCAGGTTGACCGAAACGTTGTAGCGGAATATTCTTCTTGTAGGTCTCACGAAGAGTAGGATGTAGTTTATCAGTCATGTCGCTTTCAATATAACCTGGAGATACTGAATTCACACGAATCCTTTTCGGAGCTAATTCTTTGGATAGTGATTTGGCCATTGCAATCAAACCTGACTTTGCAACACTATAATTGGTCTGTCCAGCAACCCCAACACATCCTGCGACCGAGGACATAAACACAATCGATGCCTTCTCTTTTTGCTTTAGTAGTGCTGGTATGAACGCTTTCGTTACTTTATAAGAACCAATTAAGTTGATATCAATTACTTTCATCCAATTTGCTTCAGACTGAAGAAGCATTAATCCATCATTTGTAATTCCTGCATTATTTACTAGACCATGTAGCGTCCGATGTTCCTTTGCGATTTCTTCTAATTGCTGATCCACATGTTCCGCATTAAGCGCTAAACGATAGCTTTTAACATTTTCTAACGTTTGTTCCATTTTACGTGCTTCATGTTCCGATTGGGTGTAGGTGAACGATACATATGCACCTGCGGCACTTAAGCACTCCACTATGTTTTTCCCGATTCCTCGTGTGCCACCAGTCACAAGAATATTTTTCCCTCGTAACATCTCCATCTCACTCCCTCCCAATAATGACCGTGAAATAATTCATAGATACATCCAAATGATTGACAGCAATTTTTCTAATATCTCTATTTTCATTAAAAATTTGCAATGCTAAAACGATAAAGGCTACTAAACTTGCGCCAAAAACTTCCCCAATACATGATTTGAATTCTCTAATAGATTGAAATTCTAAATGGCTATAAAACTCTTTCTCAGCTTCTTCTAATGGCGTACCTACCGCACCTAATACCACAAGATCAATATCTTCAAAATCATTTGTAACTTCCTTATATAAAAGATTCAGATTCTCCATAAATTCATTCTCATTTGCAGTTTCCCAATAGGGATTCGATAATAAGCTCATGCCATAACTTTTATAAATATATCCAAGAGCATCCTCATTAGTCTCATTCCTTAACACTAGAGCAGCGCCACACTCTGCCGGAGCATGCTTTAGATTGTCCGAATAAAAATTTTGGTACTCCATGGCAAGACCTTCGGAATATTCTTCGATTCCTGCCACTAAAATATGGTCAATCGTTTTTTTATTAAACAAAAAATCTGAGTATTTGATCGGGTTGCTCCCCATCAAAAAGGTACTGTCTCCTTTAAATCCGAAAGTAATACAAAGATGTCCTAATGATGCATTTGTAACTGTATTCGAGAAAACCATCGGACTAGCTAAATCAGGATCTCCCTTTAAGACACTCTTGGCAAATTTCAAATTTGTTTCAATTGGACCATATACGGTGTTAATAATAGTTCCAAACCGTTCTTTGTTCACTTGATTTAAATCAATTCCCGATTGTTCAAGTGCTAACTCAGCTGATTTTATGAGTACTTTAGAATACTGCGTAGTTCTTCTTAGGGCATTCCCATCGATAGAGTTTAACGTTATATTTTGAATACCATGGTTAGCCTGATCGATCTGATGATTCTGCAATATTTCGTTTGCACTCATTCCTGCAGTAGTTATTATTCCTGCACCTGCAATCTCTAACTTCATTGGTTCACTTCCTGTTCATTTGGAATATTTTCGAAATAATATCGAAGACTTCCTTCCGCAACTTTTTGTTGATCGACATAAACTTCACATTTTATATCTGCAAAATTGAAGGCCTTCGTTATAAATTGTCCTCTAACTTCAAGTTGATCTCCTGGTCTTATAAGCTTTAAAAATTTGAAGTTTTTCACGTTACTAAGATAGGAATTTGATAATACATTTTTCTTTTGTTGATCATAGAAAATGAACCCGCATATTTGGGCAGCTGTCTCAATTAAGAGTACTCCAGGAAATATTGCTTTTTCAGGGAAATGTCCAATTACCCATGGCTCATTACCGGTAACGTTTTTATAACCAATAACAGATTCCATATAACAAATCTCTTTAATTTTATCTACAAATAAAAATGGGTACCTATGTGATAATACGCTTAATATTTCTTCCCTTTGCATCATAAGGATATCCCTCTTCCAATAGTCTTTTAAGCAAATAAATTGCTTCCTTCTCCTGTTCGTAAATAAACGATGAAATATCTAAAAACTCTTGTTGTAAAATTAATGAATCATCTAGCGACATTTTATCTAATAATTGTGATAGTCTCTTCCATTCAACAGATAGAATGGCATATTTTTGACTTACGATGTTGAATTCGTTGTCTAAATGATATCGTTCCGATGAATTTTTAATAAAGCGACTATACATGCGTCTAAAATTACCTCCACCTGTTCCCAACTTTTCAAGAAGAAAACTTGCAGTCTGATAATTTTGTCTTCTAACATCATCAAACGAATTCTTGGACCATAACTTAACCTCACGGAAGAACATCCGAATGCCTTCCAAACCCATTTTAAAAGCAAAAGGATGTAGCATTCGGTAAACCATCGTCTCCACTGCTAAGAAAAAAGTGAATTGGTCACATCGAATATCTATACCAGCTGCAGGTAGCATGACTCGCCAACCATTTCTTGGGGCATTGGATGAATTATCTAACGAACGGGATAATTTATATAAATCTAAAGGAACTGCTTTTACATCTATAAATCGATCATCCAATAAATAAGCATGCTCATGATCATATCCAACTAATACAGCATTGTGCAGACCAAACCTAAATCCTTCATCAAAATAACCTTTGTAATATGGGAGAAACTCAATATTTAAATCTACGATCACGGGAATATCTTGATCGATATACTCTTTATTCAAAATCCATGTGTGATCAAAATCATCTGAATACCCTTGTTTATAATCAATGCCAAGTAGATAACATAGATTCAACTCTAGGCTCTCATTTCGACCACTGACAAAGTAACCTTCATTTTTGTAATACTGATATATAAAACCTAACCCTGATGACATTCCAAATACATCTGTCTCTGAAATTTCTATGTTATTACTCTTTAGTACGGTTGTTATTGACCGTGTACAACAATTGACGCCAATGGAGTGATTGTCTATGACATGATTCAATATCATCAACTATCCAGCCTCCAATGCATGTACAATAAAATAATGATAAGTCTGTTGATTGTCATGATTTGAATCATAGTCATCATCGTAGGGTACGAGTTTTTCTAGCTCATAATCGACCATAAAGACCTCGGCTTTGTTCTTGTAATGAACATAATCATTCTTAACGTCTGATAACACATTTGTGAATTTAAATTGATAATCCAAATTCATTTTTTCAAAATACAACGCACAATTTACATTAGTGAACTCCCAAGAAAGATCACTCTCTTCATTTGAAAATTGTAATAACTCCATATTTCTTAATGAAAACTCGAGTAATAATTCTGATCCTAATTTCTCCGATTGAATAATAGATTCCAGATGATTTTCGATGTCTTGATAGTATAATTCGTTATTTATGTTTTGCTCTTCTAACAAGCCTTTAATAAGAACATTGAATTTTTTCCACATGTGGTGTAGTTCACTGTAAATATTTTGTACCTTATCTAGTTCCTCAGAATTGGAAAAAGAAGTTCTTATCTTTTTTAGAAACCTTAAATAATTTATGCGATAAAAACTCCCGCTTCCTGCTTTCGAACATGATAGTTGGAACATATAGATATTCCGTTTTCTCTTGTCGATATCATCTTCTTTAAACATCAACTCAATCTCTTTATGGAATCTACGAAGAGCCCTCATTCCTGTATAGGTATTTGTGGAATATAAGAATGTTTGCATATTGCTTCGAATACATTCTAGTAACTTCGTCTTTCCTACCTCTTGATCAATCGAAGTAACATCAAAACAATGAATTCTTCCTCTCGATGGAATGATTGCCTCATCTTTTGGGAATACAGATTTCATGAACTGATCGATATCCATTGTTAAAGGATTTAGGCTGTAATTATCTAAAAAATGAACTTCGTCGTCTATACGGGTCACATTTATGGTGTGATTCGTGTTACTTTCCATGACTACATCAAAAAATTCGTTAAGATCAGTTTGAAAGATGATATCCAAGTACTCTTTAATTGATACTTCAACAACAACACTGCCATGGGTAGCCAACCTGAGTTTAAGTTCGTCCATAAAGTTATTTTCATCCACGGACACAACAATATACTTAAATTTCAAGGCCGTCGCTAATTTGATATATGCATCAAGATTGGTACCCCAAAACGTATGAGTCTCTCCTGATAGAGGTAGTTTGGTCATATCATATTGGAAATCAAAACTTCTCGATAAACCAAATAATAGATCATCATGGATGCTAAATTTATTTTGTATCCTCATCGTATTAGAGAAAGTAGCTATTAAACATGAAGGGTGCAATGAACGATCCATTTATTTATTAGCCTCCATTTCTAAATGATTCATCATATCCAATTGGACCTTTAAATTAGAATCTGTCGTCATGAGGATGCTTGTCATATGTTGAATCGCTTCATTTCCTATCAACCATCTTGACTGCTCTTTTGTTCGATTAAGAATCGTATAATAATAATGTAATATTCGAATGTTGTAATTATGGATCATCTTAGGTTTTGACATATCAGGGAAGTTAAGAAGGATAAACTCGTATTCTGTCTCGGAATTATCTGTAGCGAGGATTGCATGATATTCATTTGTTATGGGATGAATAATGATTAACTCATCGTTTGTTTCGTTGTAACCTACACAGAACACATAGACATGTTCACAAGAATGATCTTGTAAGCCAAGTACACTCATATTTATTTTAACTAGAGGTACAGATAGTCTCATTTTCATATTACGTAGCAAGTAATGTTTGAAATGGTCAACATTTCTGAAACAGAACTGTTCGTAGTAGAGACCTAATCCATATGAAAGTAATTTATGTGAATCTATCTTTCTTAGTTCAGATCTCTTTTCAAACAAATCATAAATCAAGTAACCACGGGTATTATACATAATTTCTATGATTGAATTATTTCGTAAACCTGTATATTCCAACAGAGTGAACATCGCATGAAAGTAAATATCGTCTGGTTCCCTAAGTACATACCCTACTTTTTTCGAAAAGTATATATTACTCAATATCGATCCCCTCCAGAAACCAAGCTGGAATTTCATACTTCAACTTATTCTGATATAAAAAGACATGTACAGTTTTTCCGCTAGCACACAGGGTCTTTCCATTAAGAACGCGATATTCGAACACAATTTTATTGCTCTTAGTAATTGAAAAATCTAAACGGATCTCAAGTTGAATGGTATTGAACGGAATAGCTTTTTTATATTTACAATAACTTTCTATTACCGGAAATTTAATATCCTTTCCAGAAATAATATCTTCATCGAACTGTAATACTTCTCTAGAAAATTGAAATCTGGCTTCTTCAAACCAGTAGTAGTATGCAGCATGATGAAATATGTTATATGCATCAGAGTCTGAGAAACGAGGATAGAAATAGTATGAATAGCTATTCATATTGTGTCGCCTTTTCATTCCAATGATTAATAAAAATAGGAACTGAAGTAAACCATGCATATCCCCAGTGATTGTAGAGTGACTTACTCATTAGTTTAGTAGATAATTTCATAGCCTGTTTCGCTGAAAGTGCCCAACGTGTACCCGTTCCTTGATTAAATCCATATCCATTCTGATAATCTTCTGGTGTATATATATTATGCATCTCGAAATCTGGCGCAATATTTTGCAGCTTGTCTACTAGTTTTTCATGAAGTTCCTCAAACTCAGTAAAATCCTCTGGAATGGATACATCCAATTTGAATATTTGAGGAGAATCCACTTCAACGAAATCGTAGGGCCACAAGAACAAGTTAAGCGCAAATTCATCCATGTTAACTTTAGTAAATAAAACAGAACTCAACTTTAGATCAGAGGAGTGAAACACAATACTGTAATTTGTATATGATAGATCCTTATATTGCGCATTATCATCATCGACAAATGTACAGATCTCTACTTCTTCCAAGGTCTCAGTTTCATACTCTCCCCTATAGTGATGAGCTGACATCCAGAATTCCGGCATTTTATGCATATCGAAGAGCTGTTTATACAAATATCCTGCCATCGTATTGAATCCAACATCGCCTCTATACGGTTGTAATAACACAAACAATTCACGGAGTTCTTCATTGGATATATGCTGTTCAACTACCTCCATGAAGTTCAATTCAGCATATTTAATCGTGTGACGTAATGTCATGAATTTCTTCCAATCTAAACCCTCGATGATAAACTCAAACCATTCTTGTCCTACCTGCTGAATAATCCCTTGAAGGATGGTAAGACCATCAGATTCTGTAGGATATCGTTGCATCAAATGTTTAAAAAAAATATCATATGTATGAATCGGGAACTGTAAGCTTTCATCATTTATTTCGATGTGAAGTATGTTTACTTTTTCTTTGGAGAATTGGTGGTGCAAATTGGCTTGAGTTAGATAATATCCCAAATAACCATTGCAATCATTTGCATAAAAAAGAGGAATAGGCTTATCTTTCGTAGTTGTTATTGTTGTAATATTCGGTTCAGTTGAAAAGGCATTTTGTTTCCATTGATCAATTAGGTACGCTGTAATCGGATTGCATTTAACTATCAAACCTATTCACATCCTAATGTAATTTTTCCATATAGTCATAAGGAAGATGACCATATCTTTTCAAAACAATATTAGTTGCCTTAATTCCTTCCTCCATTGCTCCCATTACGCCAGCATGAAGTGACGTCCATTGGCTTCCAAAAGTAATATTTCGTAAACTTTTATTGATATTTTTATGACGTTTCGAACTTAATACGAAATTTTTATTCTTTTGATATCCGATTGTTGCACCGTTCGTATTTAAGGTATAGGAATAGTAGGTTAGTGGCGATGCAATTTCTTGGATATAAATATAATCCCGTATGTTCGGAATTAATTCAGATACGATGTCAATCAATTTGGCTCCAAGCTCTGCCTTCACTTCTTCATATAGTCCCAATTCTTTGCACTGTTGAAAATACTGCATGCTACATGGCAATCCAATACACACTTGTGATTTTCCTTTGGGTGTACTTAAAGGATCTTTACTAAATAAACCACTTATAAAAAGAAATCCCGAGGTTGGAACTAGCGGTTCTTGAACTGAAAGAAGATCCCAAGTCTTGTTTGCTAGTGAATAATATACGGTTTCTGATGGCAAACATAGGTCCTCATAAGAACAATTAAGTCCTAACCAAACGGAGAAACTCGATTCGGATATCGCATAATCTTGTTTTTTGAAATCATGAGTAATATTAGAATTCAACAACTTATCATAAAAGAAATTAATATCTGAAGCGACGATGATTTCATCAAAGTTTTCGTAATTATCTTTGTTTGTTTCAAATCTAATGCAGACACCTGAATCGTCAATTTCTAGCTTGGTTACCTCTTCCCGCAAACGGACTTTCCCACCATACTGAATCAAACGCTCTTTCAATCTGCCTATCATTCTTGGAGCTCCACCAATAGGCAATTGATCTACCACATCGGGTTTAACGGCTTTTAGACTAACGGGGATGACTAAGGCAATGTTATCGCCTGTGAAATCCAATGTTGCCATGATCATATCTTTTAGCCTTGTTTGATCTCCAAAATATTTGTCCAATAGTTCACTAATTGTCATTTTTGAAAACTCAATATATGTTTGTGCTTCTGAAACTTTTAAATTTTTGATGCTATACCCAGATTCGAAAATTTTCTCGAATAACTCTCCGACATCCTTCATTTTTGTGAAGAAATCAGTAAGCATTTGAGACGATTCAGGAAACTTCTCAATAAGTTGGTGTTCTGGATTTCCACCAGATATGATTGCACCAGAATCTTCAAAGATATACTGCGATGTCGAAAACATTTTTTCATCATTGCCAAAAGTGATATCCATTACTTCCATTAAGCCATTCCATTGAGAGGGGATTTTATATATCGAAGTATGAAATTCAAATCCTTTTCTACGAAAGCTATGTCCATATCCGCCCAATCTGTAATGCCGCTCAAATACCGTAGTTCTGTAGCCTTTTTGAGCTAGTAACACCGCAGCTGTCATACCAGCAAATCCTGAACCGATGATCGCCACGTTTTTCAATGACTCATCCTCCTCAATAGAATACTGGCGGTGTTCCCACCGAATGCGAATGAATTTGATAGTACATATCCCACTTCAAATTCAAATGAATCTCCTTCTACTAGAGTAAACTTTTCATTTGTAACCATTCTTGATTCAAACCGTCTTGAAGCGGGAATAAAACCTTCATTTAATACTGCAATGGCTACAGCCAATTCCACTGATCCAGCAGCTGCTAGACAATGGCCAAAAATAGATTTTGTCGATGAAATGAATACCTGATCTTTCTGATCCAGCTCTTTAAATGCATCTTCTATTCCCTTAAGTTCCATATCATCATTAATCATAGTTGCCGTTCCATGTGCATTGATGTAATCAACTTTTTTTACCGCATCGAGTGCCTTGGACATCGTACGACTTGCACCTAAACCAGAAATATCCGGAGTAGTCATATGATAGGCATCATTTCCAATACCGTATCCGGTAACCTCTGCATAAATTTTCGCATTTCTTTTCATAGCATGTTCATATTCTTCAAAGATGAAAAAAACTGAAGCTTCACCAATATTGATTCCATTTCTGCGTTCATCGAATGGCTTACATATATCACTACTAAGAGATTTCAACGAATGAAAACCTACACATGCAAATAATGTTAGTGGATCTGCACCTCCTACTACTGCAATATCCGCACTATCATTTAATATACAATCATAGGCAATACCTGCTGCTGCAGTTCCTGATGCACAAGCTGTCATCGTTACATAGCTTTCACCGATAATCCCAATCTTCTTTTTTAAATGAGTTAGAAATTGCGGAATTTTAGCTAAGTAGGGATAATCCCTTTTCCCTTCACTGAATGCCATGATTTTTTCATTTCCGGCTAAGGAAGTAGCAAAACTAAGTATGGCCCTTGATCCTTTTTGATGAAGATAGCCAGCATTAATTCCTGTCTGATTAAATAATTTGTTTATTGTGTTATCAAGTATGTTGTCTAACCGTTCTTTTTCATTTGAAGCATCAAATCTATCAAATTCCAAAGGGATTTCGCCAACTTTATTGGTGCGTAACTTTATCGTATCAAATATCGAGCAATCTTTAATACCGGATTCTCCGGTTCTTAATACTTCAACAAAATCATCATAAGTTGTGGAGTTTGCGCTCAGTACTTCAACACCTGTAATTACGACCCTTTTTTTCATCGCTTGTACCCCTATCTCAGACTTAATTCATTCAACCGTAATCTGCTGTTCACGAATAAATTCAGCGATAGTCCTAATGCTCCGAAATACAGCCATGTTTTCATCACTAACCTTAATACCAAATTCTTCATTCAATCCAACGACAATTTCTAATGCATCCACTGAATCTAGTTGCATCCCTCTTCCTTCTTCATCAAATGAAGCAAAGATGGGATCATCGTAATCTATATCTTCGAACCGAACATCCTTTAATTCAAGCCTATCAACAATTAATTCAAACACCTTTTTTTCTATATTTTCCATAATATTTTCCTCCTATAGTAAAATTTATTTTAATATAAATAGAATAACACATAAGTGCACATTATTGTTTAATTCTTCTAATATTTCATAATATTTATTATTAATTAAAATTTTATTAATAGATCGTTTAATATAATGACTTGACCTATTGGTAATTACATCTTTATCACACAAAAAAACCTATGAAATACTAACATTATTGTTAGCACTCCATAGGCTCATTTGTTAAATTACTTTCGTTGTCCAAGACTCGCAATTCCAGATGTCTGTTGCGATATCCTGATAGAACTCAGGTTCGTGAGAAATAAGAATAATACTTCCTTTGTATGCTTTCAAAGCACGCTTGAGTTCTTCTTTCGCATCTACGTCCAAGTGGTTCGTAGGCTCATCTAATACGAGTATATTTGACTCGCGATTAATCAGCTTACATAGTCGCACTTTTGCTTTTTCTCCACCGCTCAGAACAGCGATCTTACTCTCAATATGTTTCGTGGTTAGCCCACATTTCGCAAGTGCAGCACGTACTTCGTATTGTGATAATGAAGGGAAGGTCTCCCAAATCTCTTCAATACATGTATTATAGTTGCCTTCCTTCATCTCTTGTTCGAAATAACCAATCTCTTGGTTGTATCCAAGCTCAATCGATCCAGTTAATGCAGGAATCTCACCTAAAATACTACGTAACAGCGTGGTCTTCCCAATCCCATTCGCACCAACAAGCGCCACTTTCTGTCCTCTTTCCATCTGCAAATCCAATGGTCGTGACAAAGGACTATCATAACCGATCACTAGGCCCTTAGCTTCAAAAATAACCTTTCCAGCGGTTTTCCCTTCCTTGAAGTTGAACTGTGGTTTCGGTTTATCTTTCGAAAGCTCAATAACATCCATCTTATCTAGCTTCTTCTGTCTAGACATCGCCATGTTACGCGTAGCTACACTGGCTTTATTACGGGCCACGAAGTCTTTCAGCTCCGATATCTCTTGTTGTTGACGATTATAGGCAGATTCAAGCTGCTGTTTTCTCATCTCGTAGACCTGTTGGAATTGATCGTAATCACCAACATAACGGGTCAACTTTTGATTCTCCATATGATAGATAAGGTTGATAACGCTGTTCAGGAATGGCATATCATGCGAGATTAGAATAAATGCATTCTCATATTCTTGAAGATAGCGTTTCAACCATTCAATATGTTGCTCATCTAGATAGTTCGTAGGCTCATCGAGGAGTAGAATGTCAGGTTTCTCTAGCAATAGCTTCGCAAGTAAAATTTTCGTGCGTTGCCCACCGCTTAGATCATTTACGTCACGATCAAGTCCAATATCTGTAATACCTAATCCGCGAGCCGTCTCTTGTACCTTCGCATCGATCAAGTAAAAATCTTGACTTGTTAGCGTATCCTGAATTGTTCCTACCTCTTCAAGCAACTTCTCCAATTCTTCTGGAGTAACATCGCCCATTCGGCCATACATATCGTTCATCTCTTGCTCAAGATCGAACAAGTATTGAAACGCACTTCGTAATACATCTTGAATCGTTAATCCCTTGGTTAGAACAGCATGCTGATCTAGATAGCCGACCCGAACCCGTTTAGACCATTCGACTTTCCCTTCATCAGGCTGCAACTTATCTGTAACAATATTCATAAAAGTAGATTTACCTTCGCCGTTTGCGCCGATCAATCCGATGTGCTCGCCTTTCAGTAGACGGAATGAAACATCCTTGAAGATAGCACGATCTCCAAAACCATGACTTAATCCTTCAACATTTAATATGCTCATGAATAGACACCTTTTTAGTTATATTTTTATCGTTATATTATAAGCAGAATGATGTAAAAACTCAATGGGAGAAATATTAAACTCATCTCTATTTTTTGATATTTAATCTTCATTAGACGAGCTTAATCTAAGAATAGTTGTAGGAAAATTGTGCGAAGGATGAACTTTCTATATATTGCGCAAACTGAAATTATCTTATAGATTCTTGACGGCATTTATACCACATGATATAATTTCGTTCGGTTAATAATTTATTCGTTAATTATTAAGTAGTTAACTAAATTTTTATGAATATACTTATTTCCGACTTAATTATCTAGGGGGTCAAATTTTGGCTGATCATGAAGATTTTTATGAAATCTCCTCTTTGTTTACTAACATTATAAAAGGAATCACCCAAGACTGGAATAAACAAGGACACGAATTAAGTATTACACATTGTAAAACGCTCTATAGGTTATCTAAAGACGGACCTCAAAAAGTATCCCAACTAGCTTGTTCTCTCAACTTCACATCTGCAGCTATCACAGGTATAACAGATCATTTATTTACTGAAGGCTACGTGAATAAAGAGCGCGCAGAAAATGACCGTAGAGTTGTTAATATAACGATCACCAAGAAAGGAGAAGAAATGGTCCAAGGACTAAAGGAGAATCAACGAGAACTTGTAGGTTCATACTTTAAGACACTGCCCGATGAAGATGTTGAGCATCTGAAAAGGATCTTTACAACATTAATATCAGGTAATAGATAAAGAAAAAATTAGAATAATGGTGGGGAATAACTTAATGGAACATTTATCAAGCAAACGAAAACTTAGTATTATGATCGCAACTATGGCTGCGATGTTGTTCGCAGCAATTAATCAGACCATTACAAGTACGGCTATGCCGCGTATCATTTCTATCCTAGATGGCATGGAATACTATACTTGGACGATTAATATTTACTTGCTAACATCAACTATCGCTACGGTTCTGGTCGGTAAACTGTCAGACATGTTCGGGCGTAAACCTTTTCTATTGGCAGGTATTTTACTATTTATGATTGGTGCCTTTCTGACAGGAACTTCTACTGACGTGTATCAGTTTATTATATATCGTGGTATTCAAGGTATTGGTGCTGGTATTATTCAATCCACTGCATTTACAGCTGTTGGGGACTTATTTCCTCCACGCGAACGCGGTAAATGGATGGGTCTAATGATGGCTGTGTTCGGTTTCTCCAGCGTTCTCGGACCATCACTTGGAGGATATTTAGTTGACAATATGGAATGGCATTGGCTGTTCTGGATCTTCCTACCACTTGGTGTTGTTGCCTTTGTGATGATTCTTACCTTGTTTCCCAAAAGCACACGTGGGGAGTCAACCAACATTGATTACTTGGGTTCACTATTCCTTACAACAACTATTGTTCCGTTGCTTCTTGCTTTCACTTGGGCGGGTACGCAATATGATTGGGGATCTTCACAAATCCTTGGTCTTTTGGCAGGAACGGTTATTTCAGCACTTATCTTCATTTGGGTCGAATCCAAAGCGAAGAACCCGGTTTTGCCACTTCATCTATTTAAAAACAACGTAGTCACTATATCCAATATTATTGGATTTATTATGAACTTCGGAATGATGGGTGCTATGATCTATCTCTCCTTTTTCGTACAAGGAGTGCTGGGTATCTCAGCAACATACGCTGGTTATGTAACTATGCCTATGTCGATCGTCATGGTTGTAGCCAGTGCAATTACTGGCCAATTGATGGCTAAAAGCGGGAAGTATAAACGTTATGCCTTAATCGGAATACCCATCATGATTGCTGGTATGACCATTATGGTATTCATGAACAATGTACCAATGGCGGTTCTCAGTATGGCTGTATTTGGTCTTGGACTAGGGTTAGGTATGCCGGTGTTCTCACTAGCAACACAAAATGCAGTTTCTCACTCTGAGTTAGGTGTAGCAACAGCCTCTTCTCAACTATTCCGTAATCTCGGAGGTACGATCGGAATCGCGGTGATGGGTACTGTTATGGCGAATAATCTATCCAAGAACTTGAGTAATGCTTTGCAATCAGAATCTGCACCAGATTTCTCTCAGATAGATCCTGCAGTTACGGAGCAAATGCTTTCTTTTGCTAATCCGCAGGCGCTGATGAATAAGCCTTTGTTAGAGCAAACTCAGGCTAGTCTACCAACTGATATACAGCCTTTATTCTCACAAATGATCGACTCAATTCGTGATGCTCTGGGTCTGACGTTGTCAACCGTGTTCTTAACAGGAACGATTGTGCTCGTAGTTGCTTTTGTTCTTGTCTTCTTCCTGAAGGAGTTACCTCTTAGAACATCAAACGAAATGCCTACTCCAGAGGAAGCAAATCAAGAAAAGAAACTTGCTGTAGATAAAGCTTAATCAGGAAATATAAGAAAGAAAACCTGCAATCAACCAATGAATGAATTGGTCGATTGCAGGTTTTTTTACAATGCTGAAGCTGGTTGGCATATTTCATTACTTTGTTAAAAGTTTAAGCAGGAACGATTTTAAATCTATGATCCGTAAGTATTGTGGCTTTTGTTCAGTTCCACTAATGATAAGAGGAACTAGGGACTCCGTTTTTCCAATAGATCCATGACCTCCACCCCCTTTGTGTGTCGGTGAGTTTCGATCCGCTAATTCAAACCCACGTTTTGCAGTAACTATTAAAAATTCACCGTCGTGTGAATGCAATGCACCATATAATCGTTGCAGTACATCAGGATACTTACCATAGCTCACAGTTTGTTGCTGAGCATTTATTTTCAAATCTAACACTTCAGCATCTTGTTTGATTGTCCATTTTTGCTGATAGGGATCGATTAGTTTTCCATTGACCTTAAATTTGAGTTCTTTGGAGGTATTGCCTTGAATGGCGTACATCCACTTCTTTTCTTTCCAGGCAATGATATCAATCCGAGGATCAGCTTTTAATAGATAGGCAATGTCTTTTAACTTATCCGCTTTAAGTTTATAGACATAAGCCATCGTTTCATTAAGGGCTAGTACGATTTCCGTTTCTTCCGTTACAGATTCGCCATCTCGCAACACTTTATAGTCGTTGAAAAAGGAAGATAATTCGATCAGAGGATTTTCTTCAGCAGGCAAGATTTGGGTCATTCCACTATCTCCAACGACAATAAATGTCGCTTTTTTCAAAGCTTCCTCTGGCGATCCAAAACTCTGCAATAAAGACTGAAGTTGTTTATCCATTTCCTTGACACCTTTTAGATCCGAAGGACCCTTCTTATGGATTTGGTGATCTAAATCAGGTAGATATACATACAAGAAATCAGGTAATTTATTCGCATGAATTAAATATTTGACGGTCTCAATGGAATATCGATTATTTAAACCCAAGCGATTACTTAATCCGTCTGGAAGTTCTTTCAATCCATCAAGCGGATCTGATAGCGATCCTAAAGACAGATAATCCGGTCCTTTGACAGGTATGGTTCGTGGTAGAGAAGTAGGACCTTGAATCCAAGGTGGAATGGTTAATACATGGCCAATGGGACCTCGATATATCAAACCGTTAATACTTCCAGATTTCAGCCCGCGCTGTGCCAAATCTTCATAAAGAGTAGGGATTTTTTGATTTAAATGGCTTCTGTTCAAGTTGATTAACGCGTCTTCTAATACTGGATTAACACCATGATTAATGATCTCCATGGGTCCAGTTCCATAATTAATGAGTTTCTTTTCTTTCGTAGAATACCAAGTCAACCCAGGGACATGGTGACCATCTGGATAGGTTCCTGTAAGCAGCGAACTATCTATCGTCACAGACATGGTGGGGAAAGAACTGACCAACTCTTTATAATATTGACCATGTTGTATCAGAAATTGTAGAGTTGGGAGTTCTTTTTGCGCGATACCTTCATCAATAGCTTGAGCCATTAAAGAATCGATTAGTAGCAAGATCACTTTTTTAACATGTTTATCATTTGTAGATTTCACTTGGACTAAATCCTGTTCCTTATGTACTGGTTCTTGTTTCAGGCATCCACTAGTTAATAGCAGTATACAGATCAACATGAGAAATAAACTATTTTTTTGACGCATGAATAAATATCACCAACCTAACCATGATGTAGTTAACATGGTTAGGTTGTACTATTATCTATATGTTATGCATATTCAATGGATACAGAAACAGCCGACATATCTTTATATGTCAGCTGTTTCTGTAATATCATTATATTTAGATTTGTCCTCTAATTTCACCATTCGGATACTGTTCGGTATGCACGTTGACGTAAGTGTTACCACGATTGATCTCCCGGACTAAATCTTGGATCGTTCTCCCTTGTAGAGGGCCGACTAGATCACGGTTGGTCAAGACACCAGACACAACGCCACGTCTCACTGAAATTCCAAATTTACTCGGACCGAACAAAAATGCGACAACAGGGCCATTTCGTCCTACACGTCCAATATGGATATGTGCTTGAGTAACTTTTGCGATATTATTGACAACTAGACGAAATCTTAGTCGAGTGCCACTAGCATTAAGGTGGAATACTGCATTGCCTGTAGCAAATGTTCTGACAGGCGGTACTTCGCTTCGTCCAGATAAGAAAGTCCTAAATGTTCTGATAGTTATCACTCCTCTCTTATCACCAATGTATTCGATAAGAAGAAGAGTGGATTGTTTATTAGCCTCTGATTTTGAATGTTTTATACAGGTTCGGATGCTGTATGTTTCTTAACCGCTGGCATTATTTTAGTTGCAATCAGTTCAATATTCTTCGCGATCTTAGCGAACGGTACACCACCGAAATCGATTTGAGCCATGAATCGTTGTTGCCCAAATAATTCGTATTGGTAGAGAATTTTCTCAATAATTTGTTGTGGACTACCCACCATAAGTGCTTCTCGATAATCAGTAGATTGATCAAATTGTTGTTTCGGATACCCGCCACCACGTAAAGACTGCATTCCCGTATGAAGATGAGGATAATACTCACGTAGTGCATCTTGTGATGTGTCAGCTGTATAGAACAAACTTGTGGTGGCAATCGGTAATATCGCAGGATCAAATCCACTTTCAGCAAGCGCATTACGATAAGCCTCAACCGAGAATTTAAAGTTAATAGCTGGTCCACCCAGCGTTGTTAACATCATTGGTATTCCTGCATGTCCCGCCTTAATTGCACTAGCAGGGGGACCTCCTACTGCACGCCAAATAGGCAAATGACCTGATTGGGGTTGCGGTAAAATAGAAGCATCGTGTAAAGGTGCGCGGAATTGACCCTCCCATGTAATTGTATCCTCGTTATTCAACTTCATCAGAAGTTCGATTTTTTCCTCAAATAACTCTTCATAGTCATTGACATCAAATCCTAGTAAACTATATGCACCTACACGTGAACCTCTTCCTGCAACAATCTCAGCTCGCCCTCCAGATATCAAATCTAATGTTGCAAAATCCTCATATACACGAACCGGATCGGATGTACTTAAAACCGTTGCCGAACTAGCAATTTTAATATTTTTTGTGGCTTGTGCAATTGCACCCAGAATGACCGTGTGAGCCTGCGTTGTAAACCCTGTCTGATGACTTTCACCAACAGCAAATACATCTAACCCTGCCTCATCGGCTAATTTGCTTGCCTCAATTAATTCGTGAATTCGTTGCTCTGCACTAATCTTTGCGCCTGTATGTGGGTTAAGTAAATGATCTCCAATCGAATATAAGCCAAATTCTAGTCCCTTGCTTGGATGAATACGATATTGCTCCATGTTTATTAGCTCCCTTTTAGTTAATCTAGTGGTGTTAAATTAGATTCAATTTCTGCACGACGTTCTTCTAAGAATGGGGGTAAATCTAATGTTTTACCAAGTTCCTCGACTGTTGAATCTACAGTGAATCCAGGACCATCCGTTGCTATTTCAAATAAAATACCGTTCGATTCACGGAAATATAAGCTTTGGAAATAGAAACGATCCACAATTCCTGATGAATGGAAACCACGTTCTTTAACGATGTTGTCCCAATGTTGTAACTCGTCAACGTTCTTAACAGAGATGGCTAAATGATGAATACTCCCTCTTCCAGGCTTCTCACTTACTCCTTCCAATTCTTTAATGACGATCTCTCCATACGACTGACCAGCTACAGATTGATAGATCGCATCTTGATCAGAGCGCGACACCTCTATATAACCGAACATTTCCTTTAGTGTTCTCGCTAACCGATCGATGGAACGTACTGTAATCTCGATTGGACCCATACCTAGAATACGATGCTGTGGGTCTATCACGGAATCATTCCATACAGTCCAACTTTCAGGAACGGCATCACCATTATTGTTTAACAATATCAATCGTAAGCCATCCGTATCTTCGAAATGCAAAGCTTCTCGCCCAGCATATGTTGTAATTTGATTGTGCTTCACACCTAATAACTCAAAACGCTTTTTCCAGAACACTAGACTTTCATATGATGGGACAAGCAAACCGATTTGTGTAATTGCATTGGTACCCTGAATGGTTCTTCCCACGTTAGGCATTTCAAAAAAAGTTAAACCCGTTCCTGTACTACCAACTAGATCTCCGTAAAAAAGATGATACATACTAGGGTCATCCTGATTAACTGATTTTTTAACTCTGCGAAGTCCTAATATATCTTGATAAAATTGATTATTTACTTGAGCATTTTTTGTTAGCATCGAAATATGATGATGTCCTGAAATAATATGCATTGATATCCCTCCTGTATATGATTTGACTAATCAAGTGATAGTAAAAAATTACTCAGTCGGTAATTCAATCTTTTCGCTATGTTTATGAACACGCGTGATTAATTCATATAATATTCGTTGTTCTTCATCACTTAATACATCATGGAACAATGAGGATTGAAATGCTAACTGTGCAGGCATTGCATGCTCCAGAATAGATTCGGCTTTTGCAGTAAGACTAATTGTTTTCGTCTTCCAATCTTGTTTACGTACAATATAGCCTTCCTTTTCAAGACGAACGAGCATCCGAGAAATACCCCCTTGTGTAACAGTAGCTTTCTCAGCTAACTCCATTTGCGTCAGCGGCTGATAAGTGTGTATTTGCACAAGTACATCAAATTGAGCAATTGTTAGATCAAATCGTTTCAAAAAAGCATTCGACAACTGGTTACTTTGGTTTGTAAAACGTAGTATGCGTAACCAGATTAACGAGCCCTTCGTATTATTACGCATCTCGTTTCCTCCCCTAAGTGCTTGTTATCACTTTACTACTCAATTGATGAAAAAGCAAACAAAAAAGGTTAACCTTTAGCAACACAAGATCAACCTTTACGACTTATTAGTAACAATACAAATGAGATTACGATAATAGCACATGTCCAGGCCCAGGCCATTGCGGTATTGCCCGAATCCACTGCAACATAAATGGCTGTAGGAATCGTCTGCGTTTTGCCTGGGATATTCCCCGCGATCATTATAGTAGCCCCGAACTCTCCAAGCCCCCGTGCAAAACCAAGAATATATGCAGTAATAAGCGACCGAAAAGCTAACGGAAGAGTAATATACCTGAATACGCCCCACTCACTCGCCCCAATCGAACGAGCTGCATCTTCCAATTCACGGTCGATGGAACCGAAGCCTACTTTCATCGTTTGATAGACTAGCGGAAAAGAAACGACAATCGATGCTACAACACCAGCCCACCAAGAGAAAACTATGGGTGCATTAAACAACCACTCTATCCATTGTCCAATCCAGCTTTTTCTCCCTAACAACACTAGTAATAGAAATCCTACGACTGTTGGGGGAAGCACTAAAGGTAACATAAAAAATGTTTCAAGAAAGATCTTTCCCTTAAAGGTCCGACGAGACATCCACCAAGCAACCGCTACACCGATCAAGAGAACAACTACACTCGATAATAAGGCGATTTGCAAAGATAGTCGTATGGGCAACCAGAAATTATACCAATTCATAGAATCCATCATTCGTTTAAGGAAGAAAAGCCATATTTAATAAACACATCAAGTGCCTCCTGCGATTGTAAATATGTATAGAAATGTTCAGCCTCGATTAGTTGTCTAGTAGCCTTCACGATCCCTATCGGATATTGAACTGCTGGATAAGTGGCTTGATCAACTGTAAATGCAACTTTTACTTTATCCGATGTTAGCGCATCTGTCTTATAAACAAATCCAGCATCCGCATTTCCAGTTTCTAAATATTGCAACACTTGTCTGACATCCTTAGCTTGCACCGTTTTATCTTGCAAAACATCCCATAGATTCACAGTAGTTAGTGCCGCTTTGGCGTAGTTTCCTGCAGGAACACTCTCTGGAATGCCAATAGCAATGATTTTCACTGCATCTTTCGTTAGATCACTCATCTTATCAACGGTTGTTCCGTTATCTTGTGGAGTCACTACAACTAGTTCATTCTTCAACAAATTAATCTGTTGATCCGCATCAATTAACTGTTCGTCCACAAGTGCATTCATATTCTTGACTGCTGCAGACATGAATATATCAACGGGTGCCCCTTGTTCAATCTGCTGCTGAAGTGCACCAGATCCACCAAAGTTAATGTTCAAATGTACATGCGGGTTGTTGTCTTCATATGTATACATAATTTCCGTTAAGGCATCAGTTAAGCTTGCCGCTGCTGAAATCGTCAGTTCTACTGTCTCAACGGCGTGATCAGAATTATCTATATCGTCTTTGAGATGAGTTGAATTCATTTGGTTATTAGTATTACTTGTAGTACCACATCCTGCTAATATAAAAGTCATAGCCAATAGAATAGATAAGAATATTTTATTATTGCTAGTGAACATAATCTATCCTCCGTTATTATATTTAGATATAACTAGTTATAATCAGTTATATCTAGTATTGATTATAACCCATTAATAACACATGTAAATACTATTAACAAAACGGTCACATCCTAATATGTTACACTAATCTTAATCATTACAAAGCTAGAAAAGTTATTAAGGAGGAAAATCATGTCCGACGATATCTCGTATACTACCGAAGAAATTGCCAAGTTACTTAAGATATCTAAACTCACCGTATATGACTTAATAAAAAAAGGTGAGTTAGCGTCATATCGGGTTGGTAAACAGATGCGCGTGGACCCCATCGACCTTGAAGCTTATAAACAACGATCCAAAGGAATACCAATGAACGAACAGCCCATAAAATTGGAATCTCTAACTCCAACTCCGACTCAACCACAAGCCACTAATGTTGGGTTACGACCTCTCGTTATTACAGGTCAGGATCTCGTTCTTGACATTCTAGCGAAATATATGGAGACCCATATGGATGGAATACGCCCACTCCGTGCTTATGTAGGAAGCCTAGATAGTTTAATCTCGATGTACCGGGGTGAATCTGACATTGTCAGTACTCATCTTCTCGATGGTGATACAGGAGAATACAATCTACCCTATATCCGAAGAATTCTTGTAGGCAACTCTTATATCGTTGTCAATTTGCTCTCTAGAAATGCAGGATTGTATGTCAAGCAAGGAAATCCACTATCATTAAAGACTTGGGCTGATTTGGCCACTAAGGGCTTACGTCTATCCAATCGCGAGAAAGGTTCTGGTGCTCGGGTATTATTAGATGAACAACTACGTCTACATGGAATAAAGCCCGATCAACTATTGGGCTATAATCAAGTGGAGAGCAATCATCTCGGGGTAGCGTCTAAGGTGGCATCAGGTGAAGCAGATGTTGGTGTAGGCATCGAGAAAGCTGCTTCTATTGTAGGCAATATCGATTTCATACCATTAATCAAAGAAAACTATGATCTTGTTATGCTCAAAACTGCAAATAATCACATATGGATTGAGCCCCTACTTCATATTCTAAGATCGGATGAATTCAGGAAAGAACTTCAGTCCATTGCGGGTTATGATCTGTCCCGGACAGGGGAAATATTACTGGAAACGTAAGGATATATTATTTGAAAATAAAATTATTGAGGAGTAGTGATTATATGGTACAAATAGATTCCACATTTACATACAAGGGTCTGAAGTTAAAAAATCGGATCGTTATGGCTCCAATGTGCCAATATTCTGTTGAAGCAAAAGATGGAATACCAAACGACTGGCACTTTGTTCATTATGTGTCTAGAGCTATCGGTGGAACCGGTCTTATCATTGTAGAAATGACGGACATCGACCCTGATGGTCGCATCACGAATGCAGATTTAGGACTATGGTCAGATGATCAGATTCCAGCTTATCAACGAATCGTTAACGAAGTTCATAAATATGGTGCGAAGATTGGAATTCAAATTGCTCATGCGGGACGTAAAGCAGAAGATGCGATTCAACCTGTCGGATCTTCTGATATTCCAGTAAATGATAGTACTATTAATTCGACGCAGAACCCACCAAGAGCGCTAACTAACGAAGAAGTTAAAGTAACGGTTACTCAGTTTAAAGATACAGCTAGACGAGCGATTGAAGCGGGATTTGATACGATCGAATTACATGGCGCTCATGGTTATTTACTCCATCAGTTTCATTCGCCAGGAATTAATAACCGAACAGACGAATATGGCCAGGATTTGTCTCGATTTGGAGTTGAAGTCATCGAGGCGGTGCGAAGCGTAATGCCTGCGGATATGCCATTAATCATGAGGATTTCAGCCGTTGAATATATGGATGGAGGCTATGATCTAGAACATTCCCTCAAGTTAGGGGAGAAATTTAAAGAGGCTGGAGTCGATATCTTTCATGTATCTAGTGGCGGTGAAGCACCTCCAGGAAAAGTGAAGCCTGCTAACCATTCAGGATATCAAATTCCATTTGCTCGAGCATTTAAACAATCATTAAACGTACCTGTTATAGCAGTTGGTAGACTCGATGATCCTTATCTCGCAGATGCAACCATTGCAAATGATGATGCTGATCTTATTGCTGTAGGTCGTGGAATGTTGAATGACCCTTATTGGGCAATTCATTCCATCAAGACGGTTACCAATAAAGTGGTACCTCCTGCACAATATCTAAGAGGCATGTAACATAACATGTACAACGCCATGAGCCGAACACTTTCGTGAGTGTTTCGGCTTATTTTATTGGTATAAGTAACTCATTGATTATAATGTTACTTATATGATATGTATATGTAAAATTTCATTACATAATTTAGATAAATATCAGAAAATCAAGCTATAATTAAATATAATAAGTTTTTTTGCGTTATGTTTATTGACATTCATATAAAAATTACTTATAGTACCACTATAAGAACTCATTAATCGAATACAGTCAGTCACGACGATGTGGCTGACTATTAGGGCAACGAGGCCGATTAAACATCATTCGCAACTATGCGGATCTTGTTGAATCGGCCTTTTATAACCCTGATTTATATGGGATGGAGGAGAATATAGAGATGGAAGTTAAAAGTTTTCGTAAGGCCGGTCATTTTCCTAGTTTATTGTCAGCTTTTCTTTATTTTGATGTTAGTTTTATGATTTGGGTACTTTGCGGTTCTCTATCGCTCTACATTACCAAGGATTTTGGGCTAACAGATACTCAGAAAGCGACTATGGTGGCGATTCCTATACTTGGAGGTTCTATTTTTCGGATACCGTTGGGAATCTTAGCTGATCGAATTGGTTCTAAAAAAACAGGCCTTCTTGGAATGGGGCTAACGATATTACCTCTAGTCTTTGGTTGGTTGGGCGGAACTAATATACTTCAAGTTCAAACAATAGGATTCTTGTTAGGTATCGCTGGCGCAAGTTTTGCTGTATCCCTTTCGTTAGCTAGTCGGTGGTATCCTCCAGAATATCAAGGACTAGCGATGGGGATTGCCGGAGCTGGGAATAGTGGGACTGCATTAGCTACATTCTTTGGACCTCAGTTAGCGGAAGCTTATGGTTGGCATAATGTATTTGGTATCGCAATCATTCCTTTGGTTCTTGTTATTATCTTCTTTGCGATTGTGGCCAAGGACGCTCCCAATGCACCTGCACCAAAAACTATGAAAGATTACCTAAGTGTATTCAAATCTGCCGACACTTGGTGGTTCTCTATGTTCTATGCAATTACATTTGGTGGATTTGTTGGATTTGCAAGCTATTTCAGTATTTTCTTCTATGATGTGTATGGCGATCATATCGTTCCAGGCGGAATCACAAAGATACAGGTTGGTTACTTAGTTACGATTACTGTTATCGCGGGAAGTTTTTTCAGACCTATTGGTGGTTGGATTGCGGACAGAATTGGTGGCATGAGATTCTTAACCGTCCTGTATAGCATCATTACGTTATGTGCGTTTGCCATCGCTACAATGCCTAGTTCATTCCTTATTATGCTTATATATACAAGTGTGATGATGGCTTGCTTAGGTATGGGTAATGGATCTGTTTTTCAAATTGTTCCGCAACGTTTCTCTAAAGAAATTGGCGTCGTTACTGGGATCGTTGGAGCAGCAGGTGGTTTAGGAGGATTCCTGTTACCTAAATATATACTGGGTCCATTAAAAGAATCTACAGGTTCTCACGTTACAGGATTTCTTGTCATTGGCTCCATTGTCCTAGCAACAACACTTATATTCTACGTAGTCACTCGCTCATGGAGAAAATCTTGGGCTACCAATGAATCTGGAATCAATTATTAAATTCAATCCGTGCTTAAGCACTCCAATGGCGGTGAATCCACATGACAAATAAAAAAATAAAGAGCGTCTGCCCCTATTGTGGTGTTGGTTGCGGAATTGTACTTGAAGTAGCAAATAACCACGTTGTCAAAGTCACTGGAGATAAAGAGCATCCTACGAATAAGGGTAGATTGTGTACGAAAGGTAATACTTGTGCTCAAGCAATCACAGAATCAGGACGATTGGAATATGCTCATAGGCGTCAGTCGAGAACGGATGAACCCGTGAGAACGAGTATTGATCTAGCAATTAGTGAAACAGCACATCGACTCCGCGCCATTCTCGATGAACATGGTCCCGATGCCCTCTCCTTTTACGTATCGGGTCAAATGACACTAGAAGCACAGTACTTGATCAATAAATTAGCTAAAGGTTACATCAGAACGAACAACATCGAGTCTAATTCACGTTTATGTATGGCGAGTGCTGGGAGTGGTTACAAATTATCTCTTGGTTCAGATGGGCCACCAGGATCATATCAGGATATAGATCATACGAATTTATTTTTTATCATTGGTGCCAATATGGCCGACTGTCACCCCATTCTATTCCTACGCATGATGGATCGGGTAAAATCTGGTGCTAAATTGATTGTTGTGGATCCACGACGCAACAATACAGCAGATAAAGCAACACTCTTTTTACAAATCAAGCCAGGTACGGATCTCGCTCTCTTAAATGGCATACTGCATATATTGATCCAAAACGGACATGCGGATCCTAATTTCATTGCTAAATTCACTTCGGGTTGGGAGAACATGACTGAATTTCTAAATGATTATACGCCAGAAATAGTTGCAGAAATAACGGGTATACCCGAAGCTGATATTCGCAAAGCAGCCCTATGGATCGGCGAGTCGCCAGAATGGATGACCTGTTGGACGATGGGACTCAATCAAAGTACTCATGGTACATGGCATACGAATGCCATCTGTAATCTACATTTAGCGACAGGTAAAATATGCAGAACGGGTAGTGGGCCCTTCTCACTCACGGGTCAACCGAATGCGATGGGCGGTCGTGAGATGGGTTACATGGGGCCCGGATTACCTGGACAACGTTCTGTTTTAGTTGAAGAAGATCGTATTTTTATCGAAAATATGTGGAATATCCCTCAAGGCTCGCTGAAGACTGATGTAGGTTCAGGAACTATCTCTATGTTCCAAAATATGCTGACAGGAAACATCAAAGCGTGTTGGATTATTTGTACCAACCCAGTCGCTACCGTCCCTAATCGCAAGAATGTCATCGCTGCCCTCGAAGCAGTTGAATTGGTTATCACGCAGGATGCATTTTTTCACACGGAGACGAATCGATATGCAGATATTATGTTACCCGGATCATTATGGTCTGAGACTGAAGGCGTTATGGTCAATTCAGAACGCAACTTAACATTGTTGAACAAAGCCGTTGATCCACCTGGTGAAGCATTGCCCGACTGGCAAATTATCGCCCGAGTTGCTTGTGAGATGGGGTACTCCAGTGCTTTCAGCTATGAATCCGCATCCGAAGTCTACCAGGAGATCCAACAAGCGTGGAATCCTAAAAGCGGATACGATATCCGAGGTGCCTCCTATGAAAAACTAAGCGAGACACCGATGCAATGGCCATGTGCTCCGAACAGTCCCAATGATCGTAATCCTATTCGATATCTGAATAATGGTATCTCGCAAATTTTGAAGGTGAATGATGATGGAAGCGTACCTAACCTTGCATTCCCAACTGAAAGTGGTAAGGGTATCTTTCTGCCTCGTCCATTCATGCAGCCTGCAGAAATGCCAGACAACGAGTTTTCTTTTGTCCTGAATACAGGTCGTCTACAACATCAATGGCACACCATGACGAAGACTGGAAAAATTCCTATACTTAATAAGCTAAACGCGGGTCCTTTTATCGAAATTCATGAAGAAGATGCTGCCATTCTCCTAATTAGCGATCAAGACTTAGTAGAAATTCGGTCCCGTCGAGGTAAAGCAGTACTTCCGGCAGTCATAACAACTAGAGTTCGACCTGGGAATTGCTTTGCACCCTTCCATTGGAATGATATTTTTGGTGAGAATCTTGCAATTAACGAAGTCACTAACGATGCCATAGATCCGATCTCTTTTCAGCCCGAATTTAAATATTGTGCTGTTTCACTCGAAAGAGTTACTAATCAACTCAAGCTTAAGACTGCTAAACAGAAGGAGGAAATGGTTATGGCTCAAATTGATATACTTGCGAGTATGTTGGACATTCAACCTTCATCGACAATCACATTAGACCATCGCGAAAAAATATACCTGTCCGGTTTCATAGCAAGTCTACGTACGGATGAATCATTATCAACTTTTGGAGTTCCCTTCCTTCCTCTCAGCGCACCTCTTGAAGAGTCAAAGCGTGATTATCTGGATGGCTTGCTTGCTGGAATGTTCTCCCGCACTCATCTTCCTGAAGCTAAATTCATACCAACGAATTCAATCTTACACATGCCGGATAAGACTATGGAGTCGACAAAAGTGTTAGATAAAGATAACAAGTTTCCTGTCACCATTCTATGGGCTTCACAGACCGGTAATGCTGAAAATGTTGCTATCGACTGTGCAAAGAAATTACAAAGTTCCGGGTATAATATTCGATTACTAAATATGAATGACTACTCTATATCAGAACTATCCACGGAACGTTTTGTTTTATTCATTGCTAGTACATTTGGTGCTGGTGATCCTCCCGATAACGGTGAGAACTTCTTCTATTCGCTAAGTGCTGATGACATGACACATTTACCCCAGCTTCAATTTGCGGTTCTTGCTTTTGGTGACACGAATTATGACCAGTTTTGCGGATTCGGGCGTCAACTTGATGCTAGGATGGAGCAACTTGGAGCTCAAAGAGCCTTTGAGTTCGTCTGTTGCGATACAGATTTCCATAATCAAGCCGAATCATGGATGAACAATATCGATCTGGTCATAAAAGAAACAACTGCTACTACGGAAGTTATGACATACGACCGAAATCACCCGTTTCATACGAATATCCAGTCTAATCATCGACTAAATTCAGATAACTCGGAGAAAGAAACGCGGCATGTTATTTTCAACCTTAAAAATACCCAAATGAAATATGATGTTGGTGATGCCCTTGGCATATGGCCGACCAATTGCCCACAACTTGTTGAAGATATTCTTGGAGCGATGAAACTGCAACCATCCTCTTTAGTATTCATTGAAGGCAAGGGTAAGATGACAATCGAAAAAGCGTTGTTACAACATTTTGATATCACTCGTATAACACCAGAATTTCTACAGTTCGTTCAGGATCATTCAGGTAGTAATCTACTCAATCAGTTACTTAAGATGATGGACAATGAACAACTGAAGGATTGGCTTGGGGGACGACAACTGATTGATGTACTACTGGAATTTCCGATTAATAGCTTTACCCTGGCAGAAGATTTCATTAGAACACTCAAAGTTCTACAACCTCGTCTATATTCCATTTCATCTAGTCAGAAAGTACATCCAGATGAAGTACATGTAATCGTCTCAACAGTAAGATATGAACACAATGGTAAAGCTCGTAAAGGCGTATGTTCTACTTTTCTCGCTGATCGGGCGAATGAGAATCAACAAATTCCTATTTTTATACAGAAAACTTCACATTTCCGTCCACCACATCATCAAGATGTTCCCATAATCATGATCGGTCCGGGTACTGGCGTAGGTCCCTTCCGCGCATTCTTACAAGAACGTCAAGTAACGAAGGCCAAGGGCAAGAACTGGTTAATATTTGGAGAGCAACGAGAACATTGTGATTTCTATTTCCAAGAAGAACTAGAGAACTTACTGAAAGAGGGTTGCTTACACAGATTGGATACTGCCTTTTCACGCGACCAACCGGACAAAATATATGTGCAGGATCGCATGTTTGAGCATGGCATGGAGATGTGGGCATGGATCCAAGAAGGTGCTTACTTTTATGTATGCGGAGACGCTGAAACGATGGCTAAAGAAGTCGATATAACACTCAAGAATATAATTCAAGTGCATGGAAATATGACTAAAGAAGAGTCAGAAAGATATGTCAGGGAGATGTCTCATTCTAAACGATATTTGCGGGATGTATATTAATTGAATTGTTCAGAGAATAATTTCTAAATTTATGGTAATATAGTTTATATTGAATACTATATTACTTGATGGGATTTGGCTTACAATGAGTGATCATATACTTTGTAAATTTTGCGGTAATTTAAGACCTAGAACGAATACAGGAATATGCGAAACTTGTAAGATCGATTACGAACATATTAGAACCTATGTAACAGATCATCCTAATTCTATTGTAATGGATATATCCCATGCGACTAAGATACCGGTCAGTAAAATTATGACATTCGTTCGTGGAGGGCACTTCCTTCTGGTTGAAGGAACATTTGCCGTAATAGATTAATACTATCTACTAAGGCCCACTTATGTGGGTTTTTTTCTGTAAGGAAACATGGCGACTGTCAGTTGATGAAAAAGCTCATCGTTATTTTCTCCACATTGATGTAAATCTCACATTGGCATATGTAGCGGCACCGATCATTCCTGCTTTTTCTCCTAGTTGAGCTTGCTGTATTATACATGCCTGATTAGATAACTTTAATGAATGTTTAGCAGTGGTTTCTCGAACGATGTTTAACAACCGATCTCCAGCAGCAGACATGCCTCCACCTACAATAATGATTTCAGGGTTTAATAAATTGATTACATTAGAAAGTCCAAAACCTAATATTTTCCCAGTTTCATGTAAGACTTCAATAGCTAGATGATCTCCTAGATCATATGCTTCAGAAATCATTTTTGCAGATATTTTACTTTGGTCTTGGTCGACCCAATCTTGAATGATACTTCTTTGACCATTATTGAGTTTTTCAATAAACGTGTTTACCATTCCTATAGCAGAAACGTACCTTCCTAAGCACCCAGAACTTCCGCATTTACAAGGCCTTCCTTCTCTATACATATTCATGTGTCCAATTTCTCCAGCACTTGAAGTTTTACCATAAATAACTTTTCCATCATTGATAATTCCAGACCCTAATCCTGTTCCTAATGTAATTAATACTAGGTTTTGATAACCGACCCCAGCGCCAAAGCTCCATTCACCATAAAGATTGACACGAACATCATTATCAATGAAAGTTGGAAAATCAAAATAAGTTTTCATGTAATTTACAACATGGATATTCTCCCAGTTAGGAAAATTTGGAGAAAAAATAGACAACCCATCATCTGGATCTAATAGACCTGGTGTACCCATTCCCATACATTTGATATCGTTTACTGACAAATTTGTTGTCTCCAGCATTTCTTTTATGGTTACAATAATTCTATTCAATACATGGTTAGGTCCTAGGGCCGCTTCTGTAGAAATACTCTTTTCAGTTATCGTTTTGAATTCATTATTAAAAATAGCCGCTTTAATGTTAGTACCACCAAGATCAATCCCTACTATAAACTGATTTCTATCCATTTTTATAAAACTCCTTTTTCATAGATTACAAAGTTTTAGTAGAACTTACTTTATTTCTCCTTCATGTTTCACTCCGAATATTCCTGTCATTCCTTCATGTTGATTAAAACCATATTTCTGATAAAACGTTTCTTTTCCTTGTGATGCAAACATTCCAACAAATGATTTCTCAGGTGCATTCTCCTTTAAGAAACCTGTAATGGCAGACATGATAAGATTACCGACCCCTTTATTTTGATGCTCTGGTATAATTGCCACATCTTGAATATAGAAATATATCTTTCCGTCTCCAATCACTCTTCCCATCCCAATGATCTGATCTTCATATTGAATAACTACAGTAAATAAAGATTGTGCTAAAGATTCTTCTGCAACATCAAAGTTCATATAATCTTTCCAGCCAACTGCATTACAAAGGTTTATGTATTCTTTAATTGTAGGTACTCTATTTAACGTTTTATATTCACTATTCATTTTTTATCCCCCTAGAACTGCTTTTATTAATAGTACTTACATAATCACTCTTTAATATTGAATAAAGCCTTTGATCCATAAATGTTCCCTTGATCTTTAATTGTTCACGTAATATCCCCTCTAGCTTCATACCCAGCTTCTCCATTACCCGAGCAGAACCTTCATTATTGTAATTACATCTTCCTTCTATTCGATTCAATTCTAGTTTCTCGAATCCATAGCGCATTACTTCCCGTGTTGCTTCTGAAATAATACCTTTGTTCCAGTACTGACTTGCTAGAGCATAACCAATCTCCGCTCTACTATGCGTCACATCCCAACTAATTAAACCGGTTCTTCCAATCAATTGATTATTTGGTTTATATATAATTCCCCAACGAAATGCCTCTTTGGATTCATATTTACCCATTACTTTATGAAGGTAATCTTTTGTATCTTCGATGGTCTCATGTCTATTCCATAGAGTGCTTACTGACACAATCGGATCCGAAGCAAATTCAAAATAACTGTCTAGGTCATTCATACTTAGTTTTCTTAGTATCAACCGCTCTGTTTCAAAAACGGGTGACTCCGAGAATAAGATATCCACTTCCATGATTTTCACCTTTCTCTTATATCTGCAGTTCTATTGTGTAATGTATTGTTATAATTTCAATAACTAACTAATTCCGTTTAATAAATTCTACTCGATTGCCAAATGGATCTCTAAATTCAAATCTTTCATAACCCGGTATTTCAATTGATTCTAATCTTTTTATACCAACTTCTTTTAATAGCCTTTCCATTTCACATAAGTCGGTTACTTCGTATGCGATATGTGCTTTAGTTTTACTTCGATCCACATTTTCTTCCGTCCCAATATGAAGTTCTTTATCTCCAACCTGAATCCAGAATCCACCTCTTCCTTTCAAAGAATCTGGTTTTTCAATCTCTTGCAAATGAAGTACTTCGCAGTAAAATTTCTTAGCTTCATCTTCTTTACCAATAGGTATTGTTATTTGGGCATGATGAAATCCTTTAATCATATATATCACTCCTCTAATTTCTTGTTCAACTAACCATCGAATGTTATTACCGGCATCCATTACGTTCTATATGTTTCAAATAATATTCAATACCAGCCCTGTCTACATCAGAGAATTGTCTAGGATCATCCTCCAATAGAACCTTCAAATCTTTTATATTAATCCATCTTATATCCGTTGTTTCGTCACCAGAGTCCAATAATTCACCCTCGGCTTTACATCTAAAATAATAACCAACCGAATCTACTGGTCCTTTAATAGTCTGAAAGGCGACAAATGGCTGTATACATTCAACTTCAAAGTAAACCCCCTCGGAAACAATCCGTAAATCTTCTTCTTCTATTACAATGAGATCTAATCCTGTTTCTTCCTTAACCTCTCTTCTTAAGGCTTGCGTTAGTGATTCGAATGGTTCAATTCGTCCACCGGGTAATTCAATGGTTATAGGTTCATTTGCTTTGTTCCTATTCTGAATGACAATTTCTATTTCTGCACCCATTTTTCTTTCAATTATTGCTCTTGTATTCACATAAAACATAATATCAACCCTCCTTCAACTTTGACTACGCTTTCATTATAGGAAAGATGGTTCATAATAAACATAAACAAAAGTAAGGAAATCGTTAAGAAAAATCACTATTATTTCCTTTTCCCTATATATAATAAATGGGATGAGGCTCCAAGAATATAAGGATTCTCAGCTGATTCCATGATTATATTTATAATTTTTTGATACTCTTCTTCTCCCTGTTCCCGCCAATAATCCCATTGTTCTGGCTTCATACCTCCAGCAATACTGCCCGATGCAATAAGTTTAACGGTCTGAAACCCATGCTTCTCCATAGTTGGCTCAATGTCTTCAATGTTGAAATAATACGCTCCCGTAAATCGTCCCTCATCACTATGATTGAATACGCCAGTGTCTAGAAACTCTAAGATTCCATCCGCAGTATGATTTGGCTTCCAAGCATTCGGGAATGAAATGGATGTTGTTAAATGCTTAATTCTAGACATAAAGGCTACAAACACATAGCCATCTTTTCTTGTTACTCGAAACAGTTCAGAGATAGCCTTATCGCGATCCACTTCGGTTTGCAAATGATACATAGGTCCCAACATCAGGCTTGCATCAAAACCTTGATCTGCAAAGATTGATAAATCTCTTGCATCAGCCACTCGACATTCAATTTGATGATTGACTCCTTCTTCAGCTATTTTATCCTTCGCAAATTCTACAAGTTTTGGAGTTAAATCAGTAAGCGTAACCTGATAATCTGATTTAGCTAATTCAATGGAATATTTACCAGGACCCGCACCGTTATCTAGGATCACTCCATGATCGGGTAAATACCGCTTTATAAAATGTAGATTCACTAGGAATTCAATCGGCTCCCGGTCAAGACGTCCCCACTCATCGAATGAACTATAATATTTCACGATTTTATCCATGATTACCCCCATGATTTTTTAGATTATTCATTCTTCTATTCCAACACCATGTCAACAACTTGCTTTGCGTACTCAGCAAAGGGTTCGATCAGGTCAGGACTTCGATCAATTGCCCATCTAAGTTTATCAAAAGCTCTTAATAGTAGTAATTGTCTCATTTCAGCAAGATCATTTATACTTATGCCATACCCATCTAAGAATGCTTTGAATTCCTCATTATTCGGGTCTCCGCTTTGGATTTGGCACTGTATCAAATAAATTATTTCTCCATGCGGTACCACGCTTACTTCTGCACTACCCCAATCCAGTAATATAACTTGACCTGCTTGATTGACAATCGTATTCTTCAATGAGATATCTCCATGTATTATACCGAAGTCAAATGATCCTTTCTTCAAAGTCTCAAAGAGTTGTCGTACCTTCAGCGATTTCATCCGAGTGATTACTCCAAGCTCAATCAATCGATCATTCTCCGTCAGACTATTGATATTATACTGCACATAACCTATCCAACTACCGTCAGATCCTGCATGCGAAGGTGATTGGAACTCACCAAGAACTGGATCAATCAGATTTTCACCGTATCCCTTTACTTGAATCGAACGAAAAAGTTCGGCATATACACCAAGCTGCCTCCAAATATCAGACTTAAGAACGCTACTATCTAGACCATTGTCACCATCTACAAAAGATTGAATCATATATGCTGTGTCATCTGCTATACCAATCGACAGCACCTCAGGCCCGGGAATGCCAACTGCTGCTGCTTGCTCGATACACCATTTTTCTTTTATATAGCTAGGATAAGTACCTTTATCGTTCATCCGTATAACAACTTTCCGATACTCCGTCTCGACTACGAATACTTGATTTACGAAGCCTTTACCGATGATCTGGTATGAGGATTTCACTTGTTCTAGCAAATAAGCCGCAGCAATTCGTTCTGCTTGTATGTTACAATCATCCATATTATCTTCATCCTCCATCTAGCTGCCCTTGCAACATATATTTGTTAATCCATTCCTTCCCTGTTGACCATTCTTGGATCGGGTTATCGGATTTCAAAATATCATTACATGCCTTTGCCATTATCCATTCTTTTAATCCATCTTCTTTACTAGTTTTTAGATTTTCTATTAAATATTCGAGCCCTTGTTCATCTTTACTTATAATATTATCGTATTCATTCTGATTCTGTTTAATATAATCATTTGGATTACTAGAGTGTGCTATTTCCTTGTTATTTATAATTTTGTTCAAATTGGCCTCTATCTCTTGCCCTACATTATCACTAGATTGACAAGAAACAACAAATACTAATGTAAGTAGGATAATAAAAAGGGACTTCTTCATGTCATCACCTCATTTTTTAAGATATGTAATTTTCCTATCACCGAAACTTTTCACCCAATCATCTCTATTAAGTAAATTCAACCCATTTTCTTGAGTCTGTATCCAGCCAGGATATGATTGAGATGAAGCACCAATAATGATCTTCAGTGGTTCATTTATAGCAAATTCAGAAATATCTATCATACCGTTTGCTCCTTAAGATTAAAATTTTATTTCAACCAATGATTTGGAATGTTTAAAGTAGATGGCAGCTTAGTATTACTATCGCCATTAGCCGAATTCACTTGTGCTTGCGTAAGAAAAATACTTCCAGTGAGATTAGCTCCACTTAAATCAGCATCTCTAAAGTCTGCACCAATAAGGTCGGTCATTCTCATGTCAGCATCTCGGAGATCAGATGCAATAAATAAAACTCCTCGCAAATTGTCACCTATAAGACTAGCACCTCTTAAGTTCGCACCTATAAGATCTTTCCCCTTTAAAACTTTATTCTGTTTATTTTTTTCTTTGTTATTCTTAACTTTTGCACGCACTAATTCACTTGTTTGCAGCAGTAAACCATTAACAAATGCCCTATGAGTTGGGACATGCAGCTCTAAGAGAAATTTGGGATCCTGCATAGTAAGACGTTCAGTTTCCGCTACCATATGTTTTAAGTCTTTATGGATAGGTTGAGTATCATCATTGCTAAGTGCTTCATTTAAGTAATAAAGCATCTCATACAGTTGTTGCATTATTGGAAATACATCGAACATTTCCTTAGCTAACGTAGGGTTTTCTCGCCAATCTTTTCCGTTGTAAGTAACTTGGGAAATCATCTGACCTGCTCCAAAGCATTCATAAACCGTACAGCCCCGAAAACCTTTATTTCTTAGATTTTTGTGTACACCACAACGATAATCCGTTTGCAGGTTTCGACAAGGTGTCCCTCCATCTTTATTAAACGCAAAATCTGAAGATTTTGCATAGGGTAGTGCTACACAGCATAAACCAAAACATTGTTCACAATCTGCACTATATTTATTAGACACAATAATTTACACATCCTCGTTGCGTGAATTGAGCTTTGAATTATCGATATTATTTATCATGTATTCCGCAAAATCTAAAAGGAACTGGTTGTTTAATTCTAATGAGATACTTGCATTGTTATAACTGGCTAAACATTTATCAACTAAATCAACATACTTCTTAGGCAATATCCCTAATGCCCATTCTCCACCTTCTTTTTTAGATGAAATAGTTGACTCATGTAAATATTGAAGAGCCCTACATAGGTTTAAAACATAATAAATCGGATTATCCACAATTTCCTCTTGTGCATTTTTTACATCAGAAGTAATTGAATTTACGTAATATTTTTTGTCGATTAAGTTAAAAATCTCATTGAAAGGTCGACCATAGAGCGTAATTCCACGATTGTATGCAACTACAAAATGAGCAGCTAGATCGGGATCATCATATCCACCACAGAAATAGAACTCTTCATTCTTATATCTCTCCTTGTGGAACGCAGAATAATGAAATTCAAAAGGCGTTGGGTAAACAAAATCCTTAAAGTTTCTCTCCAAAATAATACTTAATTCCAATCCCTTAGCAATTTTTATTTCCTCTTCTTCGATTACAATAAGTTGCTTCGCGATTCTCTGATAAGTCTCAATAGGACTTTTATCTCGTGTAATAATTAATAAATCGATATCACTATGGGATGGATTAAAACATTTCATAGCCATTGACCCATGAAGATATATCCCAATGAGTACATCTGAAAGTTCTTTCTTAAATAGCTCAACGACTGAGTCTAAATTTATTTGTTTTTCCAATAATATCACACCTTTAATAATTGTTGTTTGGTTATGTTCTGCACCTCTTAAACTAAGCTTGGTCTAGTAATTTATATAATTCCCTTTTGTTAATTGGATGATATGTTAGCAATTTCCCGTTATAGATTACGTTGAATATTCCATTGGCAGAGGGGGCATATCTAGCATCTTCCGAATTCTCATACTCAATAACCCTTATTGGTATGTTTCTCTCACTAGCAACTTCTATAATTGTCTTTACTGCATCATCAATATATGGACATTGATCTGACCTAAAAATGGTTATTCCGTCTCGATAATTTTGAATCCTTTCATCCCAACCATGACTGAATTTTGGATCTGCTTGATCATCAAACTTCATTACAAGTAACTCAAAACTCGGTGGAGCTTGATCTATTGATTTAAAACCATGCTTTACAAAAAAATGTTTATCAGCTAACCATGTTTGACTGCTTGTTACCAGTGCAACTCCTGACTTATTTAAGCGCCTTGCCTCTTCTATACATTCATTTAATAATATTGAACCATACCCATTTCCTTTTCCTCTGCCTACAATCCACAAACAATGAATTAATAAATAATTCTCCCCTTGAACTGCACGCCAAGCATATTCAATTGGTATGTATTCAATAAAGCCTTTAGGTTGTCCATCTACTTCTATAATTTTCAGTTTTAATCCTTCATCAAATCTATTTAACAACCAAGATAATTTATTCTGATAACCTTGCGATTTAGGTTTACTTCTCATGCAAAAAAATCCTTTTTCTTTAATGTTTTCTGGTGTTATATCTACTACTTCGACCATGCTATCTTCTCCATTCTTATAGAATTTTCTCTAACTACCGCCACGGAAAACTCGATAGGAGCCATAGACATTCCAACTCCTTTTTATTCGATCATCTCTCAAGGTTACTTCACCCTCTGGAATATTGACCATTAGAGAATCTAAAGGCCTTATTTGTTCTTCCGGCACTTTGTTTGCCTCATTATGTAAGTTCCGGCTTCGATTATACCATTTGTTGTAAATTTTAGAAATTAAAAAAAGGAGAGTTACAGAGTCTCAAATAACTTTCCAATCCTCCGATGATATACCATTTTCCATTTAGCATTTCTAGCGCCTCTCTCCGGTTACCCCGATCATCTGCAACACTTTTCGGGCATCACCCTCCAATTTGACGTTACCGGCGAGTAATTGTGAGGAACCGTCTCCGTCTAGAAATATAGCCTCATTCAAATTTCCTACGGCAACATTTCTCTTAATAGCAGTACGAAATTGCCCTGCCGTACATTTGGAAGAAGTTACAACCAGATAGATTTCTCCAAGATTATCATAGGCCATTGCACTTCGAAGCCGCTCGTCGTCGGGAAACGGTAGCCTTTCTTCTTTGACCGCTAAGTTATACCACTTACTTTCGTCCTTTAAATTCATACTGACTCCGCCCTGCGCCCAGAATTTTGTCGCGTCTGACATATGCAGATCGTCGACACTTGCTGCTCGTTGTACGTCGACCATCCCTGTGACCCGATCGTATACGATGGTTCCTCGGTCGTATTTGATATTAAACCAGCCTGAGCCATATTCTTTAGGGCTACCGTTAACGGGTATGCCATCCATAACCGCGATACTTAACAACTGATTATCCCAAAAGAATCCACCATTGATTCCATTGGTTTCCGATCGCACGACGTTGTCGTTTATGCTATAAAGCGAAATACTACTCGGTTCCGTACGCAGCACATGTAGAACAACCCCGTTGTCAGCGGTTATTTGAAAGTACTTAGCATCTTCGGGAATGCCATCTTTACTTAAAAGCAATCCAGAACCGGCCCCCAAAATTAGAATGAAAGCACACAAGTAAAAAGGAAAAGAACGTCTTAAAACGGCGAACCTTTCATACCCTTTTCTTTTCATATCCATACGTCCCCCTAATTATTAACCGCTTTTATATTTGACAGTAATCTTGCATAATTGCTCCGTATCCATCTTAAAATAAATAGGATAACATTACCAAACATTTATAGCATATACTTTTATTCATATACACTAGTATAATTAAGATGTAATACTTGTTACTTTCATTTTCTATCTTTATTATTCAATTCCACTAATAACGCATAGATACAACTTTTAGCAAGAATTATCTATACAGTAAAAAATTACATAAGCAAATGTTAATTTGAATATTTAGCATTAATCTAAATTTTAATCGCTTTGCTTCAAGAGTTTGCACAGGAGGGTTTATTAGCTATATGAGAACCAAAACGATAGCGACTATTTACATTGTAACAATGCTAGTTCTATTCAGCGTTGTTAATGTGTCTTTTTACAATTCTGCAAGCAATACGATTATTGAGGATCAGAAAACAGATATTGAAGATATGATTGATAACCTCAAATTTACTTTTCAATCAGCTCAAGCTGGGGAACTTTTATTTGAAGGATCTTTAGCAGAAGGCCTACGCTATGCTGCTATAGCCGCTCAAAACGAACTTCCGTCAAAACTCGAAGATGTGACCAATAAACAGTTATTGGAAGTGAGTAAAAAGCTACAAATTGATGGCATAACTTTATTTAAATATTCAGAAGAAATAGATGATTTTGTTGCGGTGAAATCGAGTATTCCTGATGAAATAGGATTGAAAACAGGCAGATTTACATACGGATTATGGAATGTCGTGTTTAAACAACTTATGAGCGACAAACACGAAGCTACTCCGATTGAAAACTTCGGTGAAAATCTCCCTAATTTTTGGGCTGGTCAATATGACACCACTACCTCTGATCCTACGAAAATATTAAAATGGGGTTATTATAATGATGGAACAACCGATTATTTAATAAATACTTATATTTCTAGTGATTCCATTTTTAAATTTCATGAGATATCTGGGATAGATTTCCACATCCAAAAACTAATTGAGAATAATCCCTTTCTAAAGGAAATCGCAATTCTAAACGATAAAATATTCCAAGGCGAATGGAAATCTCCAGTAAAGGGATACCCTATTTGGCATTCTGAAAGAACAGTCTTGTTCGGTAGTTATGAATATGCTGTAAAAGAAGACTTAGATCTAGCTGCTCAATCAGTTAGTAAAGGAGAATCACTACATTTTGATCAAATCGTAGATGGTAAACGTGTTATGAAATCCTATGTTCCTCTACAATTAGATACGAATGTGGCGAAAGAATTTAATCGATTAATCGTTATTGCTACATCTGATGTCGAAATCATTGATAATATGATGAAAGAAAAGCAAGAAAAAATGCTTCTAGCATCCTTTGCAGCTCTTGCGATAAGTACAATAATTTTATGGACTATCTCGCATTTCATAAACCGTCAAAATAAAATTTCATCTGATATTCAAAGTATGTATGTGGATAATATAGATAGCTTATTTAAAACGATTAAAGAATATCATCATGATTACAATAATCAAATTTTCGCATTAGCTGGTCTTTCTAGTTTGAAAAAGTACGATGCTATGGATGATTATTTAAAAACGCTCACACGTATGAATACTTCGTTAAATAATATTATCAATATTCATATTCCTGCCTTTAGCGGATTAATCCAAACCAAATTAGCTATAGCGTCTGAAAACGATATACAATTCGAACATGATTTTGAAGGATTTGACAAAGTTCACCTAAGTTCAATTAAAGTAATGGATACAGTTCGTATTATTGGAAATATCATCGATAATGCTTTTTATGCAATGATTGATACAGAACTAACAACGAAAAAGTTGGTTATGTATGGAACGGTCCAAAAAGGCTATATGACCTTCCGAATTTCAAACAATGGTTCCAAAATACCAAAGGAATACCTTTCAAAAATTTTCGACCATGGTTACTCGACAAAATCAAAAAAGAACAACAGCGGATTAGGTCTAGCGATTGTAAATAATATTGTTAAAAAATATAAAGGTCAAATTAACGTTGAAAGTAATGAAGAGGAAACTACATTTACTGTTCTTATTCCACTTACAAATCGAGAGTATAAGAATAAAGATTAATATTCAATGATCCTATTCAAGGCGTATTAGAAAAAGGTGCATTCACGTTCTTTTGAACGAAATGCACCTTTTCTTTATTACCCGTCCTACCTTCACGATTTATTTCCTGATCTATTGTGATGTGTTGTTTCAGTAATTATAAAACTGTCTAGTAAATAAAGCCATGCAAACAACCAATGATATCCTAAGAAAGTTACAATATAATGATGTTCGATGAAATAGTTAATAGGTAAAAATACTAAAAAGAGTAACATTAAAACAACTACAAAAGAAATAAATTTCCCTGTTTTTTTATTAAAATTATTCAGCAAAAATCTATGGTAATGTTCAAAAAAACTCAATTTCGAAACTAACTTAAGTATAAAAAAAGCTGAAAAAAAGTTAATTAAGATATCTAAAATTAAAGAACCATAGTAGTTATTTATTTCAAATTTTTGATAAAAAACTCTTGATTCATCATGGCTTACTAACAAGGAAAATATAATGCAGCAAAAAAACATCAGTAATAAATTATTCCTGGATTTACCTTTTCCCACAAAATCAATCCTCCAGGTGTATTTGTGAAATTAATAAACTCTATTATATACCCATGCAACAATACCAATAGTTACTACGGTTACGAGGATAACGAATAAAATATATACTTCTCTCGCCTTGCCAGGAGTGGTACCTAAGAAACTAAAATAAAGTCCTTCAAAAAATATCCAACAAAATATAAAATGGTTCCTTATTCATGTCTAAAGTTACCGTTTCTATCAAAAGTCTCTCTCCTCACAAAGTTCTATTAGGGGATTTGCTAGCGTACTCCATATCTTACTCTTGGCCTCGCTGAATAGCATTGCATGCACCTAATAAATTTCCGTCAGGGTCTTCAAATCCAAAGCCACCAGTATCAAACTCAGTAATCATATTATATGTTCCAACCTGAACTCCCTGTTCTATTAGAAAATTATAGAAGCCGTTAAGATCATTAGTGTAAAAATCAATCACACTATGTTTGATATCATTATTCGTGTTGAGGAATTGTAGTCTATTTTCACTTTTTGTTTCACATAGAAAGATACCCGGAACTCCTAAAGAATCAAATGTCAGTACTGCTGTAGTATCATCACGATGTGTCACTTCTAATCCAAGTAAACTCGTATACCAATGGATCGATTCATTTAGATTTGAAACAGGAATCTCTATTGTAGAAATTCTAGAAATATATCTTTTCATACTTTTCTCCTCCAACCGCTTCATTTCAATTTTTTCATAACTCCATAGTAAATAAGATGCTCATATTGATTTTCTTTCTTAACATGATGTTCCATCCATGACAAAGCACAATCAATTGTAAGTGGATACGGTAGATAGATTATGCTTTTATATATATTGTAGTTATTACATAAGTTTGTTTGGTATCATCACTTTAAGTTTTCTGGGTTTAAGCATTGTAAATTTTCAGGAACAAATAGTCCATCTTTACGAATTAATATATCATCAAACCAGATTTCTCCACCACCGTATTCGGGTCTTTGGATGCTAACAATATCCCAATGTAGTTCGGACCAATTTTCATTTCCAGGTGAACTAACTGGAACACATCCAGGGGTGAAGTGAAAACTCCCCCATATTTTTTCATCGAATAACGTATCTTTCATTATATTTTCAATATATGGATTAAGACCTATTCCAAATTCACCAAAATAGCTCGAACCCTGGTCCGTATTCAGTAATTTATTAATTCGGTCTGAATCATTTCCAGTAGCATGAATAATTTTTCCGTTTTTAATTTCAAAACGAATATTCTCGTAAGTGAACCCCTCTTTTAATGAAGGTGTATTGTATGAAATAACTCCGTTGACGGAATCCTTAACTGGCATTGTATATACTTCTCCATCAGGAATATTCATGATTCCAGCATCTTTAATAGTTGGCATACCTTTAATAGAGAACACTAGATCTGTTTCTATTCCTGTAATTCTAACTTTATCTGTTTTGTCCATTTGCTCAACTAAATTATCCATAGCTTTATCCATTTTTGAATAGTCCAAATTACATACATTAAAATACAAATCCTCAAAATCCTCCGTTGGCATGTTCGCTTGTTGAGCCATGGCATGATTAGGATAACGAAGAATACACCATTTCGTGTGATTATAACGTCTGCCATTAATCTGTTGCGAATAATGCTTTCTATACAATCCCATTTTCTCAGGAGAAATGCCACTTAATTCACTCATATTCTCTCCGGCTCTAATGAGTATGTAGGCTTGCATATCCTTAACTCTGTTTAAGTCGTAGGATGCCATTGCAATTAATTGTTTCCGTACAACTAATTAATATCTCTCTCAATATTTCATGATTATTAATTAGTAGAAATGGAACTCCACCGACACTATAAGCTTGTTTTACCAATTCCTTGGCTAAGGGGATTTCCAAACCATCAACCTCAATTAATATTTTTTCACCTTGTTGTAGCTTCACCGAATATTGAATAAGATTTTTAGCAAGTTGTTCAATTCTTGGATCTTTCATTGTCAGTCTCCTACTCTATATTTTTGTAACTATTTCGCAGCTGAAATTTATATTTTTATCTGAATCAATTTCATATTTACCCTATATTCAGATATTTAGATTTTATAATGTTCATATGATGTGTTTCATGACCTGCAATACTATAAATACATGCACGTACAGAAAATGGATGACTATTAAACTCCCCAATATTACTAATAGATTTTTCAGGTAGAGTTTCAATCAATGAGATTGTAGATTTTCTGACAGCTTCATAATCTTTAAGTACCATTATTAATGGAAGTTTATCACGAAATGAATTTGCAACAAATAAATCGCGATCATAGCCTGATAATACTCCTACATCTCCACGAGCTATTCTTAAAATCATATAACTCCATAATCTCTCTACATCAGCGATATGCCCAATAACATTCTTTAATGACCACTTATCTGAGGCATACCTAAAGTTCCCAATATCTTCAGTAAGATTATTTAATAAAGATTGATTTTTTTGAAATTGATCATTTAAGATGGTAATAATATTGCCTTCAGGTACTGAGTCAATATATTTCTTTACTATAGGTAAATGTTCATTCGGTTCTGGCCTTGTAATCATAATATTCTCCTTTGAAATCGTACTATTTATATATTCATACAAATACATTACATCTCGACTTGACCTTAGGCTCTAATTCTATGATTAAGGGGAATCATGCCCACCCAGGATTCAATTGTATCTATATTTTACCATTATTTCCACTTCTTTCATAGCATGTCGCAAAGGGCCGTCTTGCTGACCGCAGCGTAAATGTTATATTAGATGACGGATCATCCCTCTTCGAATTTACTACTCGTAGTTTTCAGCTTTTAAGTGATTAATACAGTTATACAGTTCACAATCCCATTTAATTTGATTTTTATTTAAAATTGTTAAAGATGTATTTTGGAGATGTTCTTCTGTATCGATGTGGGGAATAAGTTTCTTTAAGGTAAGTCCAATTAATCCCATATCTCTTCCTCTTTCATTTGGTTTTATGTTATTAGGATACTGCCGACCTTTTTGGAAAACGATCACAAATCAAGACTTAATCTAATCATATCTATAACTTGAATACCATTTTCATATATTTTTTCTTTGTAATGCCTGATAAAAAAATCACGATCCACTCCAGTAATCCGAAATCCACATTTTTGATATAATGCTAATTGATTCAACCCTGAATTTCCTGTTCCGATTTCTACTGTTTTTATATGTTGTTCTTTTGCTTTATCGATAGCAAATAAGACTAATCTTTTTCCAATTCCTTTATTTTGGTGATCTTCACGAACAGCAATATTAACAATTTCTATAGTTTCTGGACGAGTTCTTATTAGTACGATTACACCAATAACTTCATCATTTTTTGTTGCTACGAAACATTGACCTCTGCTCAAATATTCTTTCACCAACTTCTCCGAAGGATCGGCAAGAAGTAATAATTCTATAGGTGAATCTTCGATAACTTCTAATAATCTAATTTTCATATCCATGAATATTCTCCTTTAGTACTACAACATCTCCGAATCTGCTAATATCTCATTGTGTCTTTCTAATATTTCTGAAATCTTTCCTATCTCGCTTATTACTCGATCTCTTCCCTTCTCATTCTTATGTTGTGCTTTTATAGGTTTAATTCTGTTCTCTGGAATACCCTGAGATATTAATATTGTTTTATGGTATGTATATTCATTTTCATTCAAAAAATTATTATGTAAATCTGGTATCCATACCTCATCGAATCCTTCTTCTAGATACAAATTGGATATATCTTTATTCAATTCAGGAAAGTGTCCAGGATGGTATAATACAATATTAGCTTGTGGAAATAGACCTTTTCTCTTGATAAAAAGCCGAATGATCCGAAGCGCGAATAAGTTGTTATATGATGTCAGTGTCTTCATCAAGTTAACAAAAAAGATGTTTTGCCTACTAGTTGAATCAGTATTTACAAGTCTTGTTAGCTTAAATGTGTGATTGATGCAAAACTGTCGATAGTATAACTAGCACTTTCATGGTTTTATTGCATGTCTAACAAGAAAGAAACTTATACTCATGATCAAATCCCCCCAAGTGATACCACAAATGCTTTTTATTGGTTTTCATATGTCTTTACGCTGATTCCCTATAACGTACCCGCATTCCTTACATTAACAAATCTATTTAGATTTTCATATATTCCGTTGTAAGTTTCTCAAGAGAATTAGTGTTTCATGTTGTATATAAAAATAGGAACAGATAAATACAAAAACCATGCCATTCTTTGAAAGGATCTTTCTTAGAATACTTTTTTTACAAAAAAACCCTAAATTAACCTATAATATAAAAAATGAACGAAAGGGTGTTTATATGGTAAATCAACGAACAATTGCAAGTAACTTTGAACTGGAGGGCATCACCTTGCACAGAGGGATTTCAACATGTATGACTTTTCACCCCGCACCACCGAACAGTGGCATCGTATTCAGGAGAACAGATGTAACACCATTTGAAGTAATTAAAGCCACGGTTGGGAACGTTTCAAACACCGAACGTTGCACTCAGCTTAAAAATCATAATAACTATTCAGTTTCTATGGTCGAACATGTAATGTCTGCACTTCGAGGTATGGACGTCGACAATGTCATCGTTGACATCAACGGTGAAGAAATTCCGGTTCTCGATGGAAGCGCTGTCGTTATTGCATCAAAAATTAGTAAAGTGGGTCTTTTAGAACAACAAGTTGAAAAAAGATATTTTCGCTTGAAAAAGACCATTAGAGTTGAAGTAGGATTGTCGTTTATAGAAGCATCCCCCTTTGATGGGATATCCTATTCAATTGGCTTCAAAAACGATCATAACCTTTCATTCCTTACTCATCAATCAGCTATTTTTAATGTTGGCACTCATGATTTTCTAATCAATATCGCAGCCGCACGTACATTTGGTTACGAAAAAGAGATCGACTACCTCAAAAGCAAAGGACTGATTAAAGGTGCTTCTCTGGAAAACGCCCTGCTAATTGGTAGAGGAAAGATTATACCTAATTTGCGTTACCCAGATGAATTCGCACGACACAAGCTTTTAGATGTTATGGGGGACTTGGCTTTGCTTCCACCTTTCTTAGCGAAAATTGATGGCGAACGAACTTCCCATCACCTAAATAATCTTTTGGCACAGGAGATTTTGAACAATATTTATTAATCACAACTAAAGGGAGAATAAATATGGAATATAACTTAAAAGAAATCGCTCAGAAATTGAATGGATTTTTAGTTGGTGATGAAGATGTAGTCATACATAGTATCGCCTCTCTATTGAACGCCAAGATTGGTCAAATTGCCTTCATAACAGAAAAAAATATGGGTCAACTGGCTACTTGCAAGGCTTCCGCATTGATTGTCCCCGAAAACACTCGTGAATATAGCATTCCAGTCATCAAAGTTAAGAATCCCAGACTTGCCTTCATTCATTTGATAATGACATTTCAAGACGATAGGAAAAGTAATGGAATAATCTCGTCTAGTACGATTGATTTGTCATTGAAATCCGGTAGCTGTACGCAGGTAGATGATGGCGCCGTCGTGAAAGAAGGCGTTTCTATTGGCAATAACAGCACCATCGGTTCAAATTCGTTTATTGGCGAAAATGTCACGATCGGTAAAAATTGTTCAATCTACCCTAATGTTACCATTTTAAAGGATACGTTAATTGGTGACAACGTCATCATCCAATCTTGTTCCGTCATCGGTTCCGATGGATTCGGTTATGAATGGGATGGAGAAAAACATCTGAAATTTCCTCATATAGGGAACGTCGTCATTGGGGATGACGTAGAAATTGGTGCCAATACAACAATCGAGCGCGGAACGATTGATTCCACCATAATCAAAAAGGGAACGAAAATTGGCAATATGGTCGTAATCGGGCACAACGTACAAATCGGAGAACACTGCATCGTCGTGTCAACATGTGCGATTGCAGGCTCCTCAAAAATTGGGAACTACGTTGTTTTGGCAGGTGGATGCACTATCTCAAACCATGTCTCCATTGGCGATCATTCCGTCGTTTTGGCAAAATCAGGCGTAGCCAAAGACTTGCCGGAAAAATCATTTGTATCTGGCATTTTTGCACGTCCTCATAAAGAACAATTGAAGGAGTATGCAACGCTTGCGAGACTTCCGAAAATACTGAAGGAATTCAATAAGAAATTAGAAGACATTACAAAAACACACTTTTAAATGAGGAGGAATAAATTTGATTCATTCTACTGCAATCATTCACCCAACAGCGATAATCGGAGAAAATGTCACTATCGGCCCATTTAGTATCATTGAGGAAAACGTCAAAATCGGGAACGGATGCAAAATTGAAAGTCATGTTCTAATTGGCTCCCACACAACAATCGGCGAAGAAAACCATATTTTTCAAGGAGCCATCATTGGTTCTTTTCCGATAGATCGAACCCACAAAGGGCAAGAAACGTATCTTAGCATCGGGAACAACAACATCGTAAGAGAATACACAACGATTAGCAAAGGAACAGTAAAAGGTGGCGGTATGACACGAATTGGAGACGACAATTGGATTATGAGCATTGTCCACATCGGGCATGATGTAGTAATAGGTAACCAATCCACCATTACAGGTAATGTACAAATTGCAGGTCATGTTGAAATTGAAGATAATGTTACCATCGGTGGTTCTGCTACTATTCACCAGTTCTGTAAGATTGGTAGATTTTCAATGATTGGAGCTGCATCTTTTATCAATCTAGACATTGTACCCTACTCGATCGCCAGTGGTTATCGTGCAAAAATATGTGGCATTAACCTTGTTGGATTGAAACGGAACGGCATGACTAATGATGACATCAAGACCATAAAACGAATCAATACCCTTTTGTTCCGAAAAAAATTACCACTCGCTCAAGCAATCGAAGAGATTCATAACTTGCCTCAATCCATGTTTAAGGAGCATACATTAGCATTCTTAAACAAGTCCGAACGTGGCATCGCAAGAATGAGGGGTTCGAAATAATTTAATATTTTCTATATAGTGAAAAACTACGCTTAGCTAAATAAGAAAAAATTTGTTTCCTTAAGGAACCGAATTACTGATAGTGGTCAGAAAACCGTTCATTGAGGCGGTATCAATTAACTGATAAATAGATTGACTTGCTGTATAGTTAAACAAATACCATTGATTTTCAGCCTCAACGACGAAACTCCGGGTGAACCATACCGTTAATATTAGCTTCAATCCCATCCGTAGTATACCAACTAAGGAAACCAATCAACTGATCTTCAATTTTGCAAAGAAACGCCTCATCTCCATCTTTCTCTTTAAGGCTTTCTATGCCCACCCTCAAACTTGACCTATCGAATATCTTGCACAGCTGTTCTAGCATTCTGATTTGATCGATCTGCTGACTTGAAAAATCATTCATTTTGATAATTTGATATTCTTGCATGTGTACTGGTCGTCCTCATCACGAAGGAAACACGCAGTTTATGGACGATTAGGCGCTATCCTTCTAATTTCTGTCCGAATAATCATGGTTACCAATTGAACCGCCTCCTTGAAAAACTATGACTTCATTATGAATTTAATAATGAGAATAATCAATATTATCACGATAATCAAGTTCTCTTGGCAAACTTTGCTGCTCGCTTGGGAACATTGACTGCTAATAGGTACTTTATAAGATATCTACGATTTGCGCTTATTACGGAATATCCCCTTGGCGATCAAGGAGCTTAAACGACACCACGATAATGCTCTGTTATCAGAAGTAGTCATTCTCCAACAACGGTTAAAGTCTGCTCATATGATGATTAAATAACCCAATTTTTCTGAATACCTTCCCATTTTCCCACAATTTTCACATTATTATCTAGAATTTGTACGAAACTGTACAATCCATAAAAAAGAAGTACAATTAAACTTATGAGACGCAGATACTAGATAAGCGATAAAGAAAGGGGTGTTTCTTGATGACAAATAGTAGAATGAATCCTACGGTTAATGAATTTTTAAGTAAATCTAAAAAGTGGAAGGAAGAATATGAGAAGTTGAGAGCTATCGTTCTTGACTGTGAACTGACCGAAGAATTTAAGTGGATGCATCCTTGCTATACGTTTGAGAAAAAAAACATCGTTTTAATACATGGATTTAAAGAATACTGTGCGCTTCTGTTTATCAAAGGTGCCTTGTTACAGGATGCCAATGGCATTCTAATCCAACAAACGGAGAAAGTACAGGCGGGGCGCCAGATTCGGTTCACCAATGTTCAAGAAATAGTTGAAATGGAATCCATCTTGAAAGCCTATATTCATGAAGCCATTGAAGTTGAAAAAGCCGGTTTGGAAGTGGATTTTAAAAAGAATACAGAATTCGTAATTCCTGAAGAAGTTCAAAATAAATTCGATGAAATCCCTGCCTTGAAAACTGCTTTTGAAGCATTGACACCCGGACGGCAAAGAGCATACATTCATTATTTCTCTGAAGCCAAACAATCCAAAACTCGAGCGTCAAGGGTTAAAAAATATATGCAGCAAATTCTCAATGGAAAGGGATTAAATGATTAGGGGCGTGTATGCAAACCTAAGCAAGCCAAACTTGAAATGAAGCAAGCGTTAAAAAAAGTTCGGAAGCTCTGCGCCAGTTTATCGAAGCGAGTCGCCATGCGAAAGTAGTTCTTAACTGTATTGAAAAAGCATTCAATTAAATGCACGCCTTTTCGACTTTATTTCCGGGACCGAGGGGGCTTGGCACCCAATGCATTAACACATTTCAGATCATAATCGTTCTCAATTTTAGAAAAGGTGTAGTAATACGAGATTACAAACATTAAGAATTGTAACGAGTAAATTACTAATCTCTCGGTTAATCCTAATACATTTAATCCCCTGCTAATACCAATCGGATTAGTTGCCCCTGTTATAGTAATTATTATTGCCATGACAAGTATAAATCTACCAAATCTGATCATATTTTCATACTTTAAGTAACCATAGGCAAGTATAAATCCCGATGCAATTGTTGTAAATACTACTAAAACAGTAATCACAATGTGCATCACATTTTGCACATTCATATCTGTTTTATCTCCGCTCAAAGGGAAATAATAATAACCAAATAATGAAATCAATTGCATTATCATCATAATCATATAACCTATGCGAACTGATATATGATATTTCCTAAATGATTTAATAATTAGTCCTGCCACAAATAAAACAGAACAAACACCATAAAAACTTGTAAATATTTTTAATAGTTTCGTATTCGGAGCTCCCTCAGCTGTCAGTGAACTAATATCCATAGTTATAGGATTGTACTCAGTCCATAATAAATTTCCAATTACAGTATGTAATATATATGCTATTGCACCAATCATCCCAATTGGCATTGTATATTTTTCAAATAACTTCATATTAGTTACTCCATTATCTATTATTTTATTTTAATATCAAAAATTTAATTTTGCACTTAGGTGTTACGGATGTGTCTGCTGAGTTCCACCAGCTACTAAATTTACGGTTTGTCCGCAGATGTGTGAACACATTGTTATACGCTGTTGTCCTCTTCTTTTAAAAAACTTAATATATATAAACCTCTTCCACTTATTCCTTCAGAGTCATACTCGACCTTCATCCCTGTCGCCTCAAAAACGTCTATTAATTCTTCATGCTTAAATAATCCAAGTTCGTGCCTTTCCTTTTTATGTTCGATCCCATGAATAGAACCGACAAGATATTCAAAGTTTAAGATAGATATATCCCCATCTCTAGCTGCGTGTGACATCCTACTAATTTTATGACTTTCAGTTTCACTATTTAATACTGAAACAAAACCAGGTTCCCATGTATCTGGTGTATACCAAGGTTCAATAATTATTATTCCTGTATCTGATAGATGCCTCTTAAATTGGTCTATGGACTCCTTAACACGAATTAATGTCTTTACGTACGCAATAGAACTGAATAAACACATAACAACATCATATTTCTTATTCAGTTGAAATGAAGTCATGTCGACGCACCAAAAATTTGATGATGAATTTCTCTTTTGTGCAGTCTGAATAAATCTCTCATTCAAATCAATCCCGTCAATAGTAAAATAATCTGTGAGATATTCAATATGTTTACCGGTTCCACATGCAACGTCCAATAATGAGGTTACATTCGGGTTTAGCCTGTTAAGGTACTGTCGAATTGTATCAGCTTCATGTTTATAATTTTTGAAACTGTAAAGTGCATCATAGATTTCTGCGCTATTATCAAACATCTTGATACCACCTTTATCAATGTTTTTGGGTAATTGCGTGTATTGTTGCGCATTTATAACATCCCAACGGCATAAGGACCGAAGGTCCGGATGGCTCTTATCTTAGTCGGTGTAGGGTTCTCTGCTGATTCCATTTCTTCGAAATTCCTCGGAAGACCGAAAGCTTCAGCTAGATGCGTAAATCGGGTGTTATGTTATGCCAATGTCTTCTCTGTATTACCTTCAAGGATTAATATAAGTCTAAATAGTCTTTGTTTTTTAGCACTTACAAATCATTAATACATTACCATCTGGATCTTTAAAATTAAACCAATGTCCATTCTCAATTTCAGTTAATAATTCTACACCTTGATCTTTCATAAATTGGTAAGAAGTTTTTATATCATTCGTATTAAAATGAAATGCTGGCACTCTATATACATTCTCTTTAGAGTAGATCTGACTATCCAATACAACCCCGGTTCCGTCCATTGGAACGATATATAAATGATCAATTAAATATTCTTCCCTTACTTCTAAACCTAAAATGATTGAATACCAGTCTCTTGCCTTCTTTAAATTACTAACTGGAATAAAAGTTGCACCGACTTTGTTTAAAATTGGACTAATCATCAGAAGTCCTCCCATATTATTAAATATTCTTTGTACTGGTAAATACCATCAACTATATATTCTCTTCATTCTTTAGTCTCATTGCACCTAATACAAAATTATAACCATCAATATCTTGAATAAGAGCATTTTTGAACTCCCACTTACCATGTGCTCCAGTAAATGGCTCTATGGCAATTATTCCACCCTTACTACGTACTTCTTCTACGTATTGATCTAAATCTTCCCATGAGATGTGGATAAATGAATCCCATCCATGGTCAGGTCCTTCCCATTCTGTCGGATAATTGGGGCGCTTTTGTGAGATTGCATTGGGTCTTACATCATCTTGTGAAGTTGCTTGCTGTAAAATAAACAACATCTCATCTCTTTCAGCATGCCCCCAGTCATCTACCTTACATCCAAGTACATCTCGATAATATTCTTGAGATTTCTTTAAATCTGAAACAAGTCTTACTTGAATTGTACGTCCCAGCTTTACTTCTGTTTTATTGTTTACAGCTTTTTGGTTAATTTCCACAATATATTGCCCCTCTCAAAATATAAATTCATGATTTAAGTGGTTTCTCTTGATGGTTTGCACTGAATTCCTATAACGTATGGTATTCCTGACGTCAAGTAGTTTAAGTGACCGTAGGGAGCGGATCGTCAGACTAGATGGTTGAATACGCATCGCTTGAATAATCTCCTTGAAATTCCCTCTTAGCGATCAAGGGCGAAAGCCAGCAGTAGGAATGCATTGTTGGTTTATCAGATATGTACGATATCTCCGATTTACATTCATAATCATAGCTCATAAAGAATCTAGATTTTACTTAACCTTTCGATGGCCTGCTCTTCGTTTGGCAGGAAAAATATATCTTTACCCTTATTACTCTCATATATGAAATCTCTTAAGCTTTTACTTGAATAGTTTGAGAAATCACCTACTATAGCAGCTTTTACTTGATAATTGATAAATTTTTGAAGGATTTCTCCTGCAAGTCCGGTTCTCAGATCGAAGAAATTTTCATCTATGACTGATTTATTTAAAACAAACCGATCAGCCCCTGTTTGATATCTAATTGTAGCCATAAGATCCAGGGCAGACTGAGTATCATTAATCAGTATTTCACTGCTATCTACAAGAGCAATTTCTACACCATTCTTAATAATATTTCTAATGTCCATATTGATCTCCCTCTTCAAATGTAATCATTAATTTGCGAAAGTTGAAGTACATTATTTCACAATCTATTAGTAGGACTCTCCAAAAAAAAACTATCTAAAGAAATTTAAGATTGCTTCAATGCGTATTTTATGACTACAATCTTCGCAACAAAAAAAACTACTCTTTCTTTCCTTTGCTTGTTTATATTGTAGTGAACCTTCGTATACTCTGAATATTTTTTTACAACTAAAACAAAGTACCTCTTGGTAAAACATTGTTATCCTCCTAAGTGACACATTACTTTTTAGTTGATATATCGAAGATTGTAACCAGTTCTCTAGTATATTCCTGAACATCTAAATGAGGCTTTCTCATTGGCTTAAGTGATCGAAGGGAACGGGTCGTTAGACATAGCCGGTTAATGTCTCCTGATTCCACTTCTCAGAAAATATCTTTGGATACCTTTTAGCGTAACAACAAAGCGTAATATCGAGGGGTTACCTAATCTTATACATCTATCTTACAAAAGTAATATAATCAATGTTAACTGGATCATTACCATCTGCTCGAAGCCGCAAGTTAATCTGTCCACGATGGTACTGACCATGAAGTGCTACGTGAGTTAAAATATCTCGTATAGAAGTCATAAACTCTTTACCACTACTATTTGCGTATGTTATTAAGTTATCTAGGTCAGTTTTTGCTATTTCAGCGAGATATGTTTTGAAGTTTTCTTCATTTTGTTTAATAAGTTTCGTACAGACTGTTATATCACCATCCGACCAGATGGGCAATTGTGAACTGTCCTTACCTTTTAATCTAGTTAGCCATACTTGTTCAGCATTTAGAATATGAGAAAATAAACTTAACTGTTGCTCCCCAACCTCTACATTTTGCAATGCTTCTAGAATACTTTGATTAGCCCAGCTTAAATGCTCAAACATATTATGGATTGTTTTCAATGGTACCGCCTCCTAAATTATCAACACCTATTTTATATGAATTCTATAAAAAGAGAAAACAAGATTCTCCCCCTTCTTACACTCAACTACCAGTTAGCTGAAAAGCATCTATGTAATAAATGATCAAGAACTTATGGTGTGTTTTTATGATGTTCGATTTCCTATAACGTTTCCGTGTTCACAACGTCCCACCATCTTAAGGTTCGTAGGACCGGCCGCGATACGGGTAGGTGGTGCAGATGTGTCCCGGTAATCACTTCCTCGACTTTACTTCTGGGACCGAGACAGATCGCCTTTCAATGCGTGAACACATTGTGTAAGGCCATCAACCAGACTACTCAATCTTTGGTAGTTATACACTACCATGGAGTGCAATAGCCCGATTACTGGATCCATGTGTTCATCAGGTAGAAAATCATAATGTTTCATTATAATACCTCCAATGTATTGGTTTTGATATTTATGGGGATTTCATCTAATGTCAGTTGACTTCTTTGAAATATCCAAGGATCACTTAATCAATCCAATCCTTAACAGAATTCTATTTATTATTTCATTTGTACTTAGTTGATCTGTATTTATGTGCTCTTTATATACTTCATTTGTTAGAGTATTTATACATTTTTTTGTTTGTTGGTAGGTCCAGCCTCCTTCTTTATCTCCTCGAGAAGCCAACCTCTGATGTATAGTTTCTTCTGAAGCAATTAGACAGAAGTGATAAAGTTTATCAATATTTTGGAACTCCTTTAATATGTACTCAAAGTTTCTAGATTTATATATTGTCATTGGAACTATTAAATGTTTATTATACTTTTTCTTTACTTCTTCCACCGTTTTAACAGTTAGTATTCTCCACAATTCTATATCCTGAAAATCATCCGTTCTTTCTTCTTGTAATCTAACTTCTTCAGGGATAATCTCCCTTAACATATAACCAATCACTTCAGGATCAAAAATCATACTGTTTGGAATATGTGTTTGAAGTACCTGAGCAGTGGTCGTTTTTCCTGCACCAAATGCCCCATTAATCATAATTATCATCTTTATCCTCCCATGCTAAGACCGACATTTATTTTTTATTCTATTCTCAACTGATTTCAGCTAACGTTTGGCATTCCTGACGTTGATTCCCCTTAGATAGCTTTAATCTTAGGCTGAGGCATTTGTTGTCTGATCATCTTTCATGATTATACATATGACACAGGGGGCGATACATGAATGCGGTGCTATTTCATTTATGAGCTACTACCATTTTCTGTTTGGATACATGTTTTCAAATGTGTTATTATATATTTAATAAAGACCAAGTGCTGGTACACTTGGTCAGTACAATTGGCTTGGATGGTTTATTCCCTTCTAAGTCGTACAGGAATCAAGACCCACCTTAGGCGTTTAATCTATGGGTGGGTTTTTACTTTTTCTTGTTGTTATTATTAATGTATGTTAAAAGAGCAAGGATAAACGTCCCAAATAGGAACATAATCGTTATTGCATCTTTTACTTCCATGGCTTCACCTCCCTTCGAAGGGAGACCATGCCCACCCAAGATTCAATTGTATCTATAGTTTACCTTTATTTCCAATTACGTACAAGTGTTCCTATATGATTTTGATTTATGTATCGTATCCTGTTAACTACTCGACGAATCAAATCGTGGAGTTGAAGGATTTATGTTTTATATCCACCAAAAGAGCTATGAAAAATATTAAAAAATTACTTTCCTAAAATACTCCATCTTACTGTCAATAAATCCATCATCGAAGTCAGCTCCCCCTATTAGCTCTGATTCACTAAAACATAAGCCAAAGAGCCACAGTTGTCTAAGTGCAACGAATATAGAAACCGCTTTAACATCATTTTCACTGAAATCTCTTACGTCCCTGTACCCGTGTAGGAAAGCTTCCCAAAGCCTTTCAACTTCGTCCTTGTTATGACCACTGTGAATTTCTCTCGCTAATCTAAACTCTGCGATATCATAAGATCTCCACCCATAACCAGAAATATCGAAATCATAATGTGTCAATTTCCCGTTGTCCGTAAATGCTACATTTGTGTTACCATGCAAGTCCCCATGACAAATACCCCAATCTAAGCCTTCTTCTAACATCATCACTAACTGTTCCTTTAATTCTAAGATTAGTTCAATAATAAAATTGTAATCCTCTTGACGATGTTCCATATGTAATTTGATTATGTTAAGTGGTTTCTCAATTAGATATTCCAAATTAAGATTACTTCTTACGTGTTCACTTCTAAAATTTTCAGTAACTTTATGAATTTGAGCAACGGATTTTCCATATAAATAACTATCTTCTACGGCATGAATAGGCTTTTCATTACCTTCAGCAAAACTAAACATAACCCCAAACTTTACACCCTCAGTGACAAAAAACTCGTTTATGAGTGTGCCATCTTTTTTTGTAATCGGAATTGATACGCTTACATCATTCTCATTTAGATAATTCAATAAATCTAATTCAAAAGAAATCTCTGATTTATTTCTTCTATCAGCACGATATACTCTAAAGATATATTTACCTGACCCAGTCTCTAAAATATAAGTATCGTTCATGCCTCTAAGGAAGTATTTTAAATTAATAGGTTCATGAACTTCATAATTGTCTTTGATATGCAATAATAACGCATGCTTAGACAAGAGTGAGTATACAACCGGAAATAAACTCATATTTACACCATCCTTAAATGACCAACCACGTAAAGTTAGTCACGTATATGTACAATCCATTCATTCTACTAACCAAGCTCAATACCGTATCGTATTTCCTCTTTAATCTTATTAAATCCAACAGAACTGTATAGTGACAATGCGGACTCATTCGTAGTTAATACCATCAATTCAGCAGAATCTAGTTCATTACTTTTTAAATAACTCAGCGCTTGAGTCAGCATATATTTTGCAATACCACGATTTCTCCACGGATCACGTACGAAAACATCTTCTATAATTCCTTTATCCTCTTCCCGCCATACCATTAAACTACCTACAATCGTATTGGCATCTCGAACAACTATCGCGGTCCACAGTGAATTTTGTTTGAATTGAGATAGTCTCTCCACCCCAAGTGGGGTATCAGGCCATACCTCGGCATTCAACTCCAAATACTCTCCTTCTTCATGAGATGATTCCATTTTCCAATGCGTCAGATGAAACTCATCATTTAATGGCAAATCTGAAATCGGCTCCTTAAGGTCGCGTTTCATTGTAAATAAACTTTCACTATGACGGAAGCCCTTCTGCTCAATAAAAAATTGACTATTGATAGTCTCCGATGCATCGTTACCTACATATAGATATGTAGCGTATTCCTGAGATAAAGACTCTTTGATCTCCTTGGCACGCGAGAAAAGATATGAATAGAGTAGTTCTAATAAATTGAGATCTGATTCTCTTTCTGGGATAGGTTTTAGATTAAGATAGATCGCATGTTTACTTTTCGTCGAGCGACCACTTGGAACAATATTGAACACCTCGACTTGTCCCTTTGCCACCATCTTTCCATTTTCAAAAGCACAAAACACATTAACCCAGTTCTCCGAATCGCCCACCCACCAAAACGTAGCATTTTCTCTATCGTTGACCGAGTTGTACAATTCACCAAGTAATGGCATGTCATCTTGTTGGAAATTGCGTATTTCTATTCCGTCCAACAACTGTATTAATTTCCCCAATAAAATACCCCTTTCGACACCATAATTCATTCTCATAAGTAAAGAAAAGTTATAATCACTCTTTACTTATTTAAAAATTACTCATACCACTGAGCTTCGAATATATACATTCGCCTTTCACAATCCAATTTCCTCCAAAAATATCATATACAAACAACATGTATAGATAAAAAAAGACAGACTGCTTAATTCAGCAATTTGTCTTTTTCACACCATGAATCGATACCCTGCTCCCCAGACTGTATTTATATATTCTGGCTTACTTGGCTGTTCTTCGATTTTCTCACGAATCCGTGCAATATGTACCGTGACGGTCGTTACATCACCTAGAGCATCAATTCCCCATATTCGTTCAAAGAGTTCATCTTTGTTGAACACTCGATTTGCATTTTGCATCAAGAATAATAACAAATCATATTCCTTTTGGGGCAAAACAACTTCTTTACCGTTCACAAACACTTGTCTGGCATCTGTATCAATCGTTAGCCCACGGGCCGTAATCATATTTCTTTTATATAAATATTCATCATCAGGAGCTTGTTGTGAGAACCGCTCAGCCAATCGCTCATATTTCTTCACATGCGCCTGTACTCTTGCCACTAATTCAGCCGCACTAAATGGTTTTGTAATATAATCGTCCGCACCTAATCCTAAACCTTTAATTTTATATATCTCCTCAGCTCGTGCGCTTACTAACAAGACAGGAATATCTTCTTTTTCTCTAATGACATTCAAGACTTCAAAACCATCCTTGCCAGGCAACATTATATCGAGAATGATCAGATCATAATGCTCACGTTCCATTAAGGATAAGCAGCGATTCCCATCCTCAACAATCGTGACTTCAAAGCCGCTAATTTGCAAATAGTCCTTTTGAAGCTCTGCGATAGAAACATCGTCCTCGACAATAAGGATTCGTTTACTCACGCCCTTTCCCCCCCTTGTAATTTGGTAATGATATTAAGATGCTAGTACCAACACCTTCTTGACTCTTGGCCCAAATATTACCGTCATGTGCTTCTACGATTTGTTTGGCAATCGCAAGTCCCAGACCACTTCCCGTATCTACCGTTCGAGCTTCATCAGAACGATAAAACCGATCAAAAATCCGATTTATCTCTCCCTCTTTCATACCCTTACCATTATCTTTTATTTCTAAAATAATTGTGGAATATGTCTCTCTAAGCATGATTGTAATAACAGGATCTTGCCTCTCATGATAATGAAGGGCATTATCTATGATATTTTGAACCACGCGCATGAATCGATCGCTATCGAGGTACACCATGGAATTGTTATTAATATTAAATTCGGTCTCCATCCTAACTCGATTTGATTTCAAGAGTTCCATATTTTCTTGTATTCCATCCGTAATATAGCTAACGAAATCAATAGGCTGTTTATTAAACGGCATCTGTTTCAGATCAAGTTTTGAATAAAGCAATAAATCCTCTATCATCGTATTAATAAGGTTGGCTTTTCGTTGTGCCGTCAATAGATATTGCTGCTTCTTTTCAGGTGTATTAGCTACACCATCCAAGATGCCTTCTATATAACCTTTAATCGAGGTCACAGGGGTCTTTAAATCATGCGAAATGCTGGATACAAGGAAACTTCTATTCTTATCATATTTTTGTTGTAAATCAATAGATTCCTTCAATTTAATTCGCATTTGTTCAAGCGCTTTACACAGTTCCAGGAGCTCTCCATTCCCTTCCTCGGGAATGAAGGAATTTAATTCACCCTCACTAATTTGAATAGCAGCCTCTTTTAAACGTTCAATAGGCTGAATTATTCCCTTTGTGATTTTACGTGATATATAGGCACTCATGGCAATGTATACTAGCAAAAATGTAATAAGTGCTACGGCGACGTTAAGCCAAATGGAAAAAGTCTGCTCATGATATTCATTTAACAGAAAGATATAGCCGTTATCCTGTAATAATGGAATGGTTTTATACTGGACCTTCATACTAGATAAATTGATGATATCCTGTGAAAAGTTGAACCCTTGCACCAATGCAATTACATCTACTCGACTCAATGGTATCGATGAAGCAACAACTGTATGGTTGTGTATGATAGCGATGTCTGCTTCTACTAGCTTGAGTCGCGAACTTAATGCATTCACCATATCATCCGTTACCTTCTCCACTGGGAGATGTGTGATTTCTTTTTCCAATTGAACAAATAAAGTTTGCCTTTCCATGGTATGTTCCAGCGTCTCTGTTGCCTCAGATGTCATGTTGAACTGAGTGCTGATCGCCATAGAAATCATATAGATCAGACTCGCAACAACAATAGCAAGAAGGATAGATAATATATTAAATAGAAAGACTCGTCGAGATAACTTCAATTAGATCACCTTGCGTTCAAAAAGTGTATACCCTATGGTATAGAGCATCATGCCACATCCTATCATAATTAGGCTCAAACGTAAAAGTTTAAATAGATGAAAAGTCCCACTGATCCATAATCGATACCAATCAAACATTGACGTAAATAAAAAGCTTGATACTTGGGAGAAAAATAAACCTCCTATGTAAAGTACACCAAAGATCAGGATTGTTAAGAAGAATACAGTCAGCCCTCCACGTACCATATTAGCTAATACGATAACAAGCAAAGCAAAAACAAGTAGTGGAAACAAACTCACGAAATAAGCGATAAGAGCATGCACGATACCCACTAACGTCGTTGATGATGGATTGAAAATGATACCGATCACAAGAGATAAAATAAGTATAAATAATAGATTTACGATTATGATTGTTGCAATAGCCGCGAATTTGGCAGTAAAAATACAATATCGTGTAGCTGGCTTGGTTAAGGTCAACTTCATTGTATTACTGTTGAATTCACCGTTAAACATATCAATTGCGATAAACGTTATAAATAGCGGGAAGACGGTATACATCATAACGCTTAATATCATCAGAGGTAATTCTGTACTATTCACAATGAGCAAGCCAAAGCTTTGATTAACGACCGTTACTGAAATTTGTCCAATCAGAACTGCTAATATCGATAGTATAATCGCCATTACTAGTTTTTTCTTTTTTTGTATTTTGAACAATTCATTGATGTAGGATGCTTTAAATCCGGGCATTACGCTCCACCTCATTTATAAAGTAATGTTCCAGCGAAGAAAAGTTCTGTAATATGGTTTCTGTTGAATCTACACTTGTAAGCCTAGAATTTAATAAGATTCCAATTCGAGTACAAGTTACTTCGACATCATGGATTAGATGACTGGAAATAAAGAAAGTTGTTCCTTGTTCAGAAGACATTTTCTTGATTAATGCACGAATATCAAGCATTCCTTCTACATCAAGTCCATTTAATGGTTCATCCAGAATTAGAAGCTTTGGTTCGGATAGAATAGCTGTAGCTATTCCTAATCTTTGCTTCATACCTAGTGAGAATTTTCTTGTTTTTTCATGTGCGAATTTAGATAGACCGGTAATTTCAAGACATTCATGAATTCGTTTATTATCTACCTGTTCATAGTATCTACCATGAAGTTTTAGATTTTCAAAGGCTGTAAGATACGGAAAGGATTCAGCTGTTTCGATTAAACTACCAACATGTTGTATCGCATCTATGTATTGATTCTGCACACTGGAACCAAACAAACGAACATCACCGCGATCCGGCTTTATTAAACCAGTCATCATTTTCATAACTGTTGTTTTACCTGCTCCATTGGGTCCAAGGAATCCAAATATCTCGCCTTGCTGCACGGTTAGATTTAGGTCATCAATTCCCCTAGCATTATTATAGAGTTTGGTCAGATGGTCAAATTCAATTGCACAAGTCATTGTTATGTCTGCCTCCATTCACTAAGCCAACAAAGGCAAAGCAATCCCCTTAGAGGGGATCGCCTACCTTCAGATGCCTTATTTTATTTCACTATCATCATTATTCGAATACTTTGACATAATTTCCGTTGTAAAAGTTCGGTTGAATATCCCCATTTACTCCATAAATGAAATAAATGGAATCCAATCCTTCATTTCTATTTATAAATGCGCTACCTGTATTACCTTCCTGATCAACATAGTCAATTATGGTTTGATAATTATTTTGTTCGATTTTCGTAAACGTTAGGGACTTGGATTCATATTTCTTCTCATAACCTTCATACACAGTTTCTTCTAGATTTCCAATGATTTGATTATCACTAATCTCTTCAAGAACAAGCTTACGTTCACCGATTTTAATAATGTCAGAGCCTTCCTGGATAACAATATTGTTAACATATGCCCCTTCATACTTCTCATTAAGCGTAGAATTAGCATCATATTGATTTACAATTCCGTTCGTAAAGTCAGGAGGAGTTACGACAGTGCTATTTATATCCTTTAAATCAATAGATATACTCACATCAATCTGATGCTCTTGACCGTTTATATCTTTACCTGAGAATGAAACAGAGCCTTGTGAATGCGTTAATATCCCTTGCTCATTTTCACTTGCAAAACCTTCGACGGAGGTTACATAGATATCTGATGTAAACTTAGGTAACAAGGAATCTTGATTTGATTCATGTTCACTACCAATAATTTGTTTAATACCAAAAGAACTAACTCCATTAACTAACGCAGGTACTTGAGACGTATTTAATGATCCGCTAAAGGTATCGTTACCTTCTTTGTTTTTATCAACCTGAACGAGATCTTTCAAATTACCTACAACAGCGTCAATGATTTTTTCAATCTCGACAGCTCCTTCTTCTTGAAAAAGATCTTCCACTTTATAGAAATCTTCTCTACGTTCGTTAGATGAATATTCGGTGACATATAGTTGGTTATCTCGACGATCTTTGTATGCACTATGGGTCATATCATCATAAGCATAATATTCAGATTCATCCTCATTATATGATTTTGAGACGGTTACATTTTCTGTTCGTTTATTAACATTATCTGTCTTCAGGACCCAATTATGATACTGGACAATCTCATCATCCAATGTAACGGACATGGTTTGTTCAACCGTAAAATTGTTAAGCCCATTTTCCAATTGACTTGTGGTATACTTCGCCGAAGATTTCAGCTTATCATATCCCGAACCCAATGCCATATCTGCAAAAGCAGTCGTTACAAAAATACATGCTCCAATTCCGAATATCGCTGCTGTTTTTGCTGTTTTGCTTACTTTCATCCTCTTCACTCCATTTCAATAATTACTTATGGACTAAGTATATAAAATGATTCTTGATTCTTTATAGCGAAAATATTAACAAAATATTAATTCATATAAACACGAATCCATTTCTAGGGACACCCACCAATTAGATATGTCGTCATCGACGAGCTTAAGCATAAACAAACCGTAAAGGAGCTCTATGTATATCTGAGGATCAGCAAAAGCGATTGTTATGACAACGCCACAATGGAGAGCTTCTTCTCTCATCTTAAAGTCGAAGCACTCTATCCTTATGATATATGAAGTATCGATGAGGCACAAAAAAGTATTGAGGAATTCATTCGCTTTTATAACGATGATAGAGCACAACGGAAATTGAAAAAGCTGATTCCTGTTAAATACAGGAACCAGCTTGTAACCTAGGTGTTTCTACAATGTCTACCAAATGAAGTGTTGACCAAGTGCGAGTTCCTCATTTTTTCTTATCAACACTGATATCCGATTTAGTTCAATAGTATCATGCCTTCACACTACCGAGCACAAGACCAGTTGTGAAGTATTTCTGCAAGAACGGATATACAACCAGAATGGGAAGAGCACCCAGAAATAGTTGAGCGGCGCGTCCGGTTCTCACGTTCATCATCGCCAGCAGTTGAGTATAATCATTGTTCGATCTTTGCATAATCTGTTCGAAGTTGAGAAGCAACGTCTGCAAATAGCTTTGTATCGGATAATTGGCTGTGTCATTCATATAGATTATGCCGTCGAACCAAGAATTCCAATGACCAACGATGCTGAACAATCCGACGGTTGCAAGCGCCGGCTTAAGAAGTGGGAGTATGATGCGAATGAGAATCTGCAATGGACTGGCTCCATCAATCGTTGCCGACTCCTCAATCTCTTCCGGTAAACCTCGAATGAAGTTCATCAGAATGATCATACTGAAAACCGGAAGTGCACCCGGCAGGATTAATGACCAAAGAGAATCGATAAGCCCCGTTTTGACAACGATGAGGTAATTCGGAATAATTCCTCCGTTAAACAGCATCGTAATCACGAAGAATCCCATATAGATGCCGCGACCCGCTACCTTGGTCTTGGTTTTGGACAATGGATACGCAGTAAGAACCATTAAGATAAGGTTAAATAGTGTCCCCAATATTACGCGTTGGACCGACACCCATAAAGCTTGGAAAAATTCCCCGCCCTTTAATGCAAACTCATAAGCATTTGTATTGAAATCAATCGGCCAGAATACGACATCTCCTGCGGATACTGCCGCACTGCCGCTGAAAGAGACGGCAAGCAGGTTTACAAATGGCAGAATACAGAGCAGCGACGTTAGAATCAGAATCAAGTAATTTATCACTTGGAACAGCCTGCGTCCCAGGCTTTTGTCTTGAATCATGGGATTGCCTCCTCCTTCATTAAAATATTCGGTAGCCGGCGACCCGATGCGCAAGGAAATAGGATAAGGTTACCATGATGCAGGAAACAACCGATTTGAACAAACCGATCGCAGTACCTACAGAATATTGCGCTTGTTGGATACCGAGCCGATACACATACGTATCGATGATGTCTCCAGATTCGTAAACGGAAGGTGAATACAGATTGAAGATCTGATCGAAACCCGCGTTCAAGACATTGCTCAGGGACAATACCGACATGAGAACAATCGTTGGAGTAAGCAACGGCAATGTAATATATAACGTTTGCTTCCAACGTTTCGCCCCATCAATGACTGCCGCTTCGTATAAACCGGGGTCAATACTTGCCAATGCCGCTAAATAGACGACGGTTCCAAAACCGAATCCTTTCCAAACGTCCGTTATGATCATCGACCATGGAAATATCGACGGGTCGCCCAGAAAAGAGATAGGCGCCACACCAAACAAACCGAGAAACGAATTCACGATGCCTCCCGAGCCCAAAATATCAATCATGATCCCCGCCATAATGACCCAAGACAAAAAGTTCGGCAAGTAAACCAGAGTTTGGAATGTTCTCTTGATAAATGTTCGTGCCACTTCGTTCAGCAACAAAGCAAAGATGACGGGCACGATGACGCCGCCTATGATTTTGAACACGGACATGTACAGGGTATTCCATATCGTTCTCAAGAAGTTAGGCTGATGAAAGACGTGTTCAAAATTCTCCATTCCAACCCATGGGGAATTGAAGCCTAGTCCCGGATTATAATCCTGAAAGGAGATAATCAATCCGTAAAAGGGCAGGTAGCTGAAAATAAAAACAAGAACAACTCCTGGAATCAGCATGAAATGGAATTCGCGCTGCCGCCATATTTTGTTTAGCATGTCCTATCCTCCATTCAGAATCGCCAATATTGGGAAAAGAAAGCGAGCCTAGCTCGCTCTCTTCGATATTTCTTGTATTTTTCACTTATTCCAAATACATCTCATTAACAGCCTCGGTCACCGTGTCACCGCCAGCTGCTCGCCAATTTTCAACCACCTTATCGAAATAATCGATGTTTTCAGCACCCATGATGATCTTTGTAAAGCCTTCCGTTAGAATATCGTCCAAGGTCGAACCGTATTTCACGAGCACCTCTGGCGGAGCGCCCCATAACGCGGTCTTGATATATTGCTCGTTATCAAGAACGGATTTGCCAAAGCCGTATGCAGGCTTCGGGCTTCCTTGTTGAAGGTAGTCGCCGGTGGCTGCCGGAGTCCCGTTTTTCTTATATTCCACGCTGTTGTTATACTTCTGCCACATTCCGCTTGTCGTGAACTTGCTCGTATCGTTTGTTTTCAGCGCTTCGTTTACATGCTCGAATTGTACGTAATCGGTTTCTGGGTTGATGATCTTGAATGCCCCGGTTACGTGCGCAATATCGTTGTCCAGGAAGGATGACAACGTTTCTTGATCTTCTTTCTGAGCTCCTTCATCAAGCATGTAAGCGTAGAAATTAAGCAGTTTGATAGCCGCCTCCGGATTTTTATAGTTTTTGTTTACAACCGTGTAAACACCGTTAGCAAAGAAGATGGATTGTGTTGCTTCCTTGCCATCGTCGGTCGGAATGTTGTACGGATAGAACACCGAGTCTTTGCCCAAGTTGGTGACCACGTCAACGCCTGGGTTATATCCCCACCACTGGTAATAGGGTTGCATGCCGGATTTGCCGGAAACAACGCCAGCGTTCATGGCACTAAAGTCTTTAATCGCGAATTCAGGATCGATAATGCCGAGTTTGTACCACTCCGCCCATGCGGCGAGCGCATCCTTCATCTCTGGCTGGACCGTACCATAGGTCAGTTTCCCGTCTTCGCCCGGGATCCACATATCCGGATGGGCTCCCCAACCGATGGCTAACAGGTTCAAATAATCGAGCGTCTGATCGGCGGCAATACCGAAACCGCCATAGGCTTCCTTAAACTTAAGAGCGATATTCTTAATGTCGTCTGTCGTCTTCGGATCCGGCAACCCTAGTTCTTCCTTCCAGTCATTACGGATCCAGATATAATCCGGCTGATCGATGAAACCCCAGTGCAACTGGGGAATGCCGTATAATTTCTCGTCCTTCATCCCGGATTCATAACTGGAACGGTCGGCTTCCATATAGCCTTTCAAACGATCGGAACCATACTTATCAAATATCTCCGTTAAATCCATGATCATGTCTGCTTTAATCAATTGCTGCAATTGTGTCGGATTCACATGAAATACATCCGGCAGCTTATTGGAGGATATAGCCAGATTCAGTTTGGTGTCATACTCGTCGGTGACCCAATCCGTTACTACGTCAATGTTGAATCGCTCTTTATAGGCTCGTGTCCAAACGTTCTTTGTCATGTTGTCTCCATTCTGGAATTGCGCGGATGCATATTCGGCACGAACGGTATGAATCGTGATGGGTTCTTCGTAGGCACCGAATGCGTAATCGATCTCCCCTTTTTCGTTCGTTGCCTGTTTGGGTTCAGCCCCCTTTACGGCCGGTTCGTTCTTGTTTGCCGAATTAGTGCATGCTGACAGCAGAACAAGGACTAAGGATAAGGATAATAAAAGAGACATCATTGGCTTTCTTTTCATGTTTACCCCCCATTTGGTATAAGTTTCTTTCTTCTTTATTGTAGTAGAAGCATTCAGCAGCAAGAAATCAACGGAATTGACCAATCCTTGTTGATTTCTTTACTTCCTTCCTATAAAACCGTATTAACATTTTTCCAAAAGTAAAAATAATATAAGGGAAAGTAAAAAAAGTGTATAAGCAACACGTACCCCAAAAGAAAAGGCGACCATTCTAAAGGTCGCTTCCCCTTAATTCGATTGGCTTCACAACGATCCAGTTAGATTCTTCCTACTAATCATCATTCATGTTCGGTAGAACCATGCGGAATGTTGTGCCTATTTCCGATTCGCTCTCAAATGTTAATCCATGTCTCTCTCCATAATGAAGCTTAAGGCGCCGTGTTACATTATAAAGACCGATGTTCTCGGGTTCGATTCCATCTTTTTCTTGAGCAAGCGAAGCCTTAATGGTCCGAATTGTCTCCTCGTCCATGCCGACACCATTGTCATGAACCTCGATCATAACATCGCTACTTGAACGCTCGACTTTGACGGTAACCACACCACCTTCTTCCTTCAAAGCTAAGCCGTGAAAAATCGCATTCTCAACCATTGGCTGGAGAATCAATTTGGGCATTCGGTAATGTAGAACTTCCTCATCTGCCTCAATAACCAATTGAATCCGATTGTAATAGCGGACTTTTTGGATCGTCATGTAATTGTAAAGATTGTCAAGCTCCTCACGAACCGTTACCAAAGCTCCTTCAGACCGTGTGGCATAGAACAGCATCTTGATAAGCGCATCCGTCATTTCAACGATTTTGTCAGCCTGCTGCATAGAGGCGATCCACTTTACAGAACCAAGCGTATTATAGAGGAAGTGCGGATTGATCTGTGACTGTAGCGCGCGTATTTCGGCGGAAGCCTTGTCTTTTTCTTCCTGTTGAATCCGCTCGACAAGCCGTTTCAATTCATGGGACATCCTCTGAAAGCGAGTAGAGAGATGACCGATTTCGTCGCGCGAGCGAATTTCTTCGACCTGATCAAACTGCCCCTTCTCGACAAGCAGAATATTTCTCATTAGTTTTTTGATCGGATGAGTAATCACACTGGATAGAAAGATCGAGACAATTACGAGAAATAGCAGCATTAGCGTAGCAAGGAGATACATGTTATGCCGCAAAATATTTCCCTCGGCCGATAATTCATGCCTCGGCATATAGAGAAAGGTCGTCCATCGTTGACGGGCGAACTGGCTGTCTACGATGATTTGATCAGACTTGCTCGGGCGTAGCGTATCGGAGAATTTCTGGCCGATCAATGAAAAATCAGCATTATAAATGATATTGTCGGATTCATCTACGATTGTGAAGCGCTTGCGCAAGGACTCCTGCAACCTGTTGCTGGCAATGTCGATCACATGTAGGTCGATGCTGACTACCATGAACCCAAGCAGCGTACCGCTGTCGGTATCTAATATTTTGCGAATATGCGAGATCGCCAACGTGTTGTTCTTGGTCTGTCTATCGATGTGAGTATCCAGAATCATCATCTTGCTGGTGGAAACTTGAAAATAATGAAACCACTCTTCTGTTGTTGGACGATAAGTGTAGTCATAGGGTTGATCGGCACCAACAATCAGATCTTGTCCGCCGTTCAAATTATACAAATAGATGGAGATTTCCTGGTCTTTCATCATCACGTAGTTCATCATCATGCCGTATACTTCATTCTTGTTCTCTTCGCTATCGTCACGAAGAAATTCCTGGATCGGATAATTTTTCTCTGACGAATCGTTCATGTTACTGTTCATGCCGAAGCTGGTCACAAGTGATATTTTTTCAACTTCCTTAAAATACTCGTCGATTCGGACATTCGTCTGCTTGGCGATATCCATCAACAATTCCGTATATTTCCGTTCCAATAAGTTTTGAGAGGAGGAATAAGAGAGAGCCGTCATCACTAAGATCGGCACGATGATGACCGTCAGGCAGATAATCAATATTTTCGATTTGATACTTATAAATGGTAAGCGCTTTCTCATTAGTTCACACAGCATCTCCTTCCCTGTAAGGATGGGATTACCCGCGATATTCCTCGGGATTTATGCCGACGACTTTTTTGAAAATCTTACTGAAATAGGGGTAGTTGTGATACCCGACTCTATCTGCAACTTCCGATACCTTGTACTTCCGGCTCTCAAGAAAAGACTTGGCCCGTTCCATTCTCACGCGGGTCAAGTATGACACGAAGTTTTCACCTTTCTCCTGCTTAAAGACCCGACTGAGATACGATGGGTTGACGTTGATCTGGTTCGCGATACTAAGCAACGAAATCCCTTCGGCATAATCCCGGTGTATCAAATCAGCCGCAAGATCCGCATAGCTTCTCTCAGGTAACGGATGGCCGACAACGATGTACTGTCTCGCATAGCTCAATACAATACTATGGACTTCGTCCCAAGTCTCCGCGGCCAGCACCGCCTCATACGGCAACATATCCGCTTGTGGAAGCTGGAACCTGCACTCATAGGATAATTCAATGCTGATGATTTCGGTCAACCAAATATAAAACTCCCGAATTACACGTTCTTTTGCCTGATCAAATGTCAATTTAGCCCGAATTTCATTCAGAATATTTACTAATTTCTCTTCTTTATGGCTATCAAGCGCATTTCGAAAATCAGTTTTCCATTCTCCGCTTCGTAGGAAATTGATCTCTTTCCGTCCAGTCCCGGTTCCGGTATGTTCATAAAACAAGATTCGGCCGGTTCCCAAAAAAAATCTACTCCTAAGAGCATGATCCGCTTCCTGGCAAGCCGTTCTCAAGCACCTCAAGTCATGTACAACAGAACTAACGCCGACGGAAAACGTTAAATTCATAAAATCCCTCATCGCTTGTTGAATGAGGCCGCACAGGTTCTTGATCTCAGCACGGGCGGAGTCCGTTCGAACCGAATTAATCATCAGCAAATAATCGGAAGAGCTTTCTATGACGATTTCCTTATCCCATTTTCTTGGGATAATCTCTTCAAGTATATTGAATATGGAAAAACGCAACAGCTTCTCGTCCTTCTCAACATACTTCTTGCGGATCTTTTCGAAGGTATCCATACGAAATTTTATGACCCTGAGTTCATCCGAACGGACACGAACATGGAGTTGTTCTGCTTTAGTCAACGCTTTGCTTGTATCCATCAGGCCGCTGATCATGTCTTTGAATAAATTCTCTTTTAGATGAGAAAGACTTTCCGAATAGCCTGACGGCAGTTCTTTGATACCGGATCTGACCTTGTCCTCAAGTAGTCTATGCCGAATGATCTCCAGCAATTGGATCAATGCTGCGGACGTCATCTCATTCTTAATCAAATAATCGACCGCTCCGAGTTGCAACGCTTCTTTAGCATATCTAAACTCGTTAAAATAACTTAGAATTACATATTTACAACCACTTAGCATTACTGAAGCTTCTCGGATCAACTGTAATCCATCCATCAACGGCATCTTGATATCCGTAATGATCAAGTCAGGCTGAACTTTCAGCGCCAAATCCAGCGCTTCTTTACCGTTAGACGCTTCCCCCGCAAGTACAAATCCATGCTTCTCCCAATCGACCATGGATCGAATACCCATGCGCATCAACAATTCGTCATCCACAATTATGAGCTTGAACATCTTGATCCCTCATTTCTCACCCTATTCCCCCAAGCTAGAAATAATTTACATCTATTAATCCTATCTTACTTTGTAAAAATTGTTGTTTCCATAGTAATTATTCATTCGAAATAGCACAAAATTGCGGTCGCTGATGGAACGTTCTGAAAATCGATTGCATCCGCATTTCAAGCGGTTGATCATTTGATGGACTTATTAATCTTGCCTCATTATTATCTATTATTAAGTTATCAATTTTCGGTAAAGTGTTTTGCTTGCTATCTTCAGAGTTTGTATTACAACTGATAAGTAAATGTCCAGTTAGCAAACGAATGAATAAGCTGACAAGTTTCCTCAATACAACGTTAATTTTCATTGTACTGCCATACAAGCTGTCCTTTCCTAATTTTAGCTATATATATTATTTGCCCTGTGTGATAATGAATCTCTCTAACCATCGCTATCATTAGGTTAAGAATAGTTGTCTCATTATTTACTTGGCTATATGTAAGAGGTGGAAGATTAAGGGAAGGTTGAGATAACAATAATTTTGGGTTTATCTTGAGGTGTTCGAGAAATAGAATAATTATATCGAATGCTTCCTTTGTCTTGTTAAAAGCCTGCTCCTTAGTCATTATAAGTCCATGTTCAAATTCCTTATCCCTGTCTCTTGTATCAGGGATATTTAAAAAGATTGTTTCGATTCGTGAATGACCACAACCTCGAATATGAGCAACTAGATTCGCAATACTGTTGCTTACCGAGTTCGGAGCCCAAGTAATATCTTCTTCTGATAGTTGTTGAATTGCTTGAAGAGTCCATTTTCTTTCAGACTTAAATTTGACTAGCATACTTTCAATCAGTTCATTTGAAATATCCATAAGTACACCTCTTGGCGATCAAGGTGCGTCAACGACGATGTAGAAATCTGATGGTATAAGATGTTTGTGCCATCTTCGAATATTCTTTAACCATTACTTAAAATCTCTTTAATTAATTTCCTTTGTTCTATAGGTAACCCATCTGGCCAACTATCAATGTTACAATATACTATCTCTGAAATCTCGGAACTTGGTTTAAATATTCCCTCAGTAATTCGTCCTTTAAATACAAGATCTACTCTATTAGGTTTCTGTCCGAAAATAGCTCTGGACAGACCAGTAATCTGTATATTAAGTCCCGTCTCTTCATGAATTTCTCTTATCAATCCATCTTCTGGATCTTCTAATTCCATCCATCCTCCTGGCATCCCCCATGGTTGTTCACGATATACATGCTTTAAAAGTAATACTTTTCCTTCTTCATTTGTAATCACTCCTAATACAGCAGTCAGCGATATAACAGACACGCATACCAATAGATTCAGTGGAAGGCTTATAACCAGTTAAATACATCAGGTATAGAACGTTCATATCCTTCTCTTATGCACAAAATATAATGATGAATCTGCTGTTCCAATTTACAATTAGTCCCACTACATCTTTGTAGAATTCAACCATGGTTTCCATATCATTTACAGTTATTCTTCGAATAATCCTCGGACAGATGAAGGACGCATGGCCCGCCTCGCGAATATTGCATTAGACGTAGTTGCTTGTTCTTGTATAACTTACAGCTTTCTAGCATTTTCAAATCTATGTATTCCAAAATCTTTAATTGTAGAGTTTAATATAGATTCTCTTAATGGATGTAAGTTTGGTGTGAATCTAATTTCTATATTCAGGTCTGCAAGTCTTTCAATTAATTTATCTATTGGTTTTATATCGATTGGGTATATTGTTTCTTTAGATATATAATAGCCTGCAAATTCATCAAATAATTTAAAGCTGTCTCCTGGTAACTCATATCTAAAGATAGTAGTCTCACTAATTCTCTTGTACCAAACACCTTCGACTGTGATAACAATATTTGAATCTGTAAGTCCAAAGAATTTATTATTATCTTCATCACTTATTCCTTCAGTTCTTGTATAAACAATTCTTGGACAGTTTCGAGGGAAGTAAAAGGTAAACTCATGTTGCTGGTCTATCGCCCAAACTACTGGGGGCATGTTTTGTCTGTTATGCTTAACTCTTGGTTTAAAAAATCTTATATCCGATTCCTCACTAAAATGATAAAGTTTCACCGACATACCTCCTGAATTACTGTTGTTAAGCAATTGCATCTAACGTATTTAACCAGGTTTCTAATTCCGAAACCATTTCTTCATATTGTTTTAGGGTATTTATTGTTCCTACTACTTCAATTGTCCCCATTTCCTGTTCATTTTCATCTGTGCATTCAATCTGTAACAATCGTTTAAGACTATATTCCAGCCAGTCTAATTTGCTTAGAAAACCGAGTTCTAAAATCTTTCTCCAATCCGCATCAATATTTCCAATACCTTTCTGATATTCATCAATAAAAGCTAAAAATTTCTCCAAACTATTGTATGCAATATTTGCGATTCTTTCAGATAACGTTCCTTTATCTACGAACCCTCACTACCTAAAGCGAGTGACAGCGATCACGGATAGGCAGTGCAGAGTTGTCTGCCTGATCCAAATTTTTTGAGAATTCTCAAGCAGACCAAGGAGTGTTAGCGAGGCAGCGTAGATACGTTGTTATTGGGTGTCAGCGCCTTCTTCGAAATACTTACACATTAAATATCAATCGATTAGCTTCTCACTTATTAATTTCACAATAGTTTGATAAAATGACTTCTCATGAGGAACGAATTGTTTCTCTCCAACAACTTTATTTTCCATGACTCTATTCCCATTACAATCAATAATAAAACCTTGAACATTAATTTGACTTTTTTCACCAAACCAAAGTGCGTAGAAATCATTAAATTCAGCTTTGAAAATGCCTGACACTTCCTCTTTCTGTAATATGAACTCATCGAATGTAGAATTATACCAATAGAAATAAACATTCGCTAATTATTCTTTATCGATGAAGTTACCATTAATAACTTCGTAATCTACAACACCTAGGGGCTCTAATTCATCTATCGTCAGATCAATACCAATCTCCTCTTTTATCTCTCTTATTCCGTCGGATACAGATTCATCTGACATTATATGTCCAGCGGCAGTAATATCTAAAAGATTTAGATAGTCACTTTTCATTTCAATACGAAGCTGTAAATAAATATAATTTTTCTCCATTTCTCTGCCAACAAACCAACAATGAAAGGATTCATGCCAATATCCTAATGTATGTACTTCCTTTCTAGTTGCTACACCCATCTGTTTTTTGTTATCGTCAAAAATATTTAACAATTCAGTATCCATAGTTCAATCCTTTCTATTAATCACTTTTCCTTCAATGCGTAACCACTTCGGAGGATAGCTCTTTGCAAAATACTTATCAACAAATTCTAAAATATCATCAATTCCAGGTAATGCGGCTTTTTCTTTGGCTTCTTTAAATGTCATCCACCTATAATCGCTATGCTCATGGTTTATTTTGATATCCTGGCTTTCCTCTACACATTGTTATCTGACGGGGCACCTTCGAATCGATACTTAGAAGAACTTATACAAACCGTCCTGAAAATACCTGTATTCTTCATCTGATATTATTAATCTACTATAGGATTCAAAGAATAATTCCTTATCCCCCTTTTGATCAAAAACATCCTGCTTAGGTCTGATAGCCAAAGCGATATCAAATCGCGGATCACCAAACGCAGCTCTAGGCCAATCGATAATACCAATAACTTTATTGTTGTTAACTAGTACATTATTTGTATGAAAGTCACCATGAATAAGAGTATTCTCAATCGGTTTAGGTCTATCATTTTTCAGTCGTACAAGCAATTCTTCAGTGCCATCCACGTTATAATTTGCAAGATTGTGGCTTGCCTTCATGAACATCGTATCTATCCAAGATTGATCATTCTTGCTCAATCCAACAGGGCGTTGGGTTTCATGGATTTGCTTCAAGCATAAGCCATAGTGAGATATAACTTTTTCTCTATCCTTATGATTAGGTTTACTTCCAAGGAAATGTCTCAAACTAATTCCATCAATATAATCCATGAGTAGCCATCTAGATTTATCTTGAATATGGAATGCATATACCTTTGGAACCGGTAGTCCAGTAGTCGAAAGATATTGTAATGCTTGATGTTCCTCCGATAACCATTCATTAAATAAATCATGCTCAGTCTTTTTAATAATGAACTGATGATCACGAGTTTCAATTTTAATAACAAGCGAAGTATGCCCTTGTTGAGGAAATGAAATTTTCTTAATCGATCCTATTTGATCTACAAATTCAACAGGAATATCACTTATGTCCATTGGTCTCTCCTCTTCACCCTTTGTGCCCTCTCAGATAACGTTGCGCATTCCTGACGTTCAAACAGCTTAAATGACCGTAGCGAACGGGTCGTCAGACTTAGCTGGTTGAATGTATCGCCTGAATAATCTCCTTAAAAATCCTTCTAAGCGATCACGGGCCAATGCCCGCTGTAGGAATGTGATGTTATGAGATGTGGCCGATTTCTTCGAAAAACACTGCTAGCTTAATTAGTATTAATTCTCTGTTGTGTAAATGGACCACGTCCAAAACTTTGAACCCTGACTCACGATAAACCTATCGAACCATAATTCAAAATTCATGTTTAACTCTCTTGCTTCATAAAAATGATCAATATGTCCTTTAATTAATAAATAGTTTTTCTGTCCTTCCTTATACTTCTTTAAATCTATAACTATATTATCTTGATAAAAGTAACCAATTTTCAAATACCCTTCAGCTGGTTCCTCGTATGTAAGTGACATAATGTCATCAAGTTTATATAAATATGATTCTGCTCCATAGACTGGATGGTCGAACAAATTACAACCATTGCAATTTCTTAATTATCCCTCACTTAATTGCAAGGTTATTATATTGTTGTACTCTGATAGTCTTTTCTTTAATGAATTTATTGTTTTATCAACTATGGATTCGCTCATATTACCCCTCCTTTTTCTTTTTCGGCCATTTCTTATAACGTAATCTCATTCCTGACGTCCGAGCGGCTCTGCCACTTAGCTGGTTGGATGTGTTGCCTGAATCCGCTTCTCTGAACTCCCTCTTGGCGACCAAGGAGCGACAGCGAAGACGTAGGAATGTAATGTTAGGCGAAGTGCAATTTGGACAACTCACACTTATTCATTGTACTCGCCCTTAAATATTCTTTCTTTAGCCATGTTTCTTATTTCTTCATCCTCGTCATTTATTAATAATAGTAAGACGCTTAGTTTTACTTTTTTGTTTCTAGCTATCGAACTTCGGACCAATACCTCTCTATCAATTGCTAGTTTCTTTTGTATTGTTTCAGTGATCTTATTCTTCGAAGCGATCATATGTCTTACACGCCATTCATCGCTGTTTGTTAATTCTTCTAGAATTTCATTCGGAACAGTTTTATTTTGAACCACCCAAAAGTGCATATTCCTTTCTTTTAATCAGCTTCTGAATTTCGCCTAACGTTTCGCATTTCAGACGTCCGAATGGCTTAAGGCTCCGAAGGAACCGGCTGCGCTTGCGCAGTTAGCCAGTCGGATGTGTCTGGCTGAATCTACTTCCCTGCTACTGAAAATACATCAATCGAATCCACTTCTACTCTACTATCCGGACCGAGGGGCGACGACCGCCCCGAAGCGTGAAATATCGTGTTAGGTGAAGTCCTATTCCATCAGAGGTTTACCCATACATTCCTTACTTCTTCACTATTGGAAAATATATATCTGTATATGAATCTTCTACTTCTGGTCCCTTAAATCTTTCATCGTATACTTCAATGTTGAATAGGCCAGATAATCTGTACTCATTTCTTTTGAGCCATGTTGTATATAAGTAATTATGAACTTTACCAGCATTTTCAGCAGGTCCTTTAAAGGTAAATACAATATACTCATTCTTTGGAACTTCTCTATAAACCATATCTAATGGCATTTCTGTAATTGAAGAAACCTCAATCCCGATGAAGTATTCAAATTTATCTGAATCGGGATTATAATCCTCAGGATCTGTAGATAAACCGAATACTTCTCTTGTATTAATGACATTATTTATTTCAGATTTTCTAGCCATAAAATGTTCAGCCAAATTTATTGTGACTCTTTTTTGTACATCCTTCAGCGTAACGTCACATGCCATACCTACCAGTAACATTCCCTGTCTTTGAATCATTTTAGCTTCCATGAATGCTCCTCCATTGAATTATTTTTATTTTTCTTGCATTGGATTTCACCTAACTTCCTGTATCCACAAAACGACCCAGCCTTAGATAGCACTTATCTTAGGCTGGGTCGTTTGTTGTCTGTTATATCTTCCTTGATTATACATCTGACAACCGAGTGACGATAGTCCCAAAGCGTGAATACCCTCAAGTGGTAGTTTCATAACTTCTACAGTTTTCCTAAATCGATCTGGAGGAGCATTTATTCTACGAATTTAATCGAATCTTTTAACAAACAGATTAAGAAATACACGAGTCGTAAAGAGGAAGTTCCCCATGAAGAAGCATTAGAAAAATTCTTGGTTTCACAGTTTGAAGGCTATAACCAACACTTTGCTACACATTGACTTTGATAAAGCTCGATCAGAACTTCTAGCAATGTTCTCCAACAAAAACTAAATGAATTTCTATAAGAGCGGCATATTTCCATTCTTTTTTCGATTAAAGAATTATCAATATCATCTGAAAGAACACAACATGATTAAATTGTCTGTTTGGACATCATTCCAAAATAATCTACAACGACCTCACGGAATTCCAGAGCAACCTGCGAAATGTACCGACCCCTGTGCCATATTAAAGCTATCTCCCGTACCAATTCTTGATTCTCTACTTGGAGATATTTAATATCCTCCCGTGATTTCCTTGCCGTGCTTGGTATAAAGGCTATGCCAATTTCGGCTTCCACAAGAGCGCTAAGCCTTGCAGGTTCATCCCCCTCATACACATAATTAGGTACAAAGCCAACCGATTTGCATACAGAGTCAATTAAATCACGAGTACCGTAACCTCTCTTTACACCAACAAACCATTCATCCCTTAGGTCTGTTAAGGATACGCTGCTTCGATCTGCCAGCCGATGCCCCTTTGGAACCGCTACAAGGATTGGGTCGATAAACACGATTTGACATTCGAGGTCATCCCCTTCTATAGGAGGTGAGGACAAGCAAAAATCAATCTCTCCTCTATCAAGAAGCGTAACCATTTCCTGTGTGGTCAGCATTTGTACATGAAATTGAATATCTGGACGCTTTTTCCGAAACTCTCGAAGGATATTTGGCAACGTGCTTGCGGTAGTCACCGCTAATTCGAGTGTGTTATGTTCCGGACTGGATAAATCGCTAAGCTCCTGCTTCCCCTGTTCCAATTCAAACAAAGCCCTTTCTGCACGGCGAAGGAAGCTCCTTCCGAACTCATTCAAGCGTAGGTTCCTTCCTATTCGGTCGAATAAAGAGACTCCTAGATCCTCCTCCAAGCGTTGAATCGTTTTGCTTAGTGACGATTGAGTAACGTGTAGAGTTTGTGCAGCTTCGGTCACATGTTCCAAACGAGCTACCGCGATAAAATATTGCAGTTGAAGAAGTTCCATTTTACACCCTCCATTCATTCCCTCAAGTCAATGATATTATAATATGAAATGCGTTGGAACGAATAAACAATTTCAAGTACGATGATATTAATAAGCTTTGGGGGGAGTAAAAATGAGTATTCACAGCAGGTGGTTAATGATTTCAGTTGGTCTAGGGATACTACTGAACCCTTTAAATTCTTCGATGGTTTCTGTTGCTATCCCAAGTCTGCAAAATGTGTTCCAACTTGACTTTACAGGTGTTTCCTGGATTATTTTTTCATTCTACATTGCAAGTGCTATCGCACAACCAGTTATGGGAAAGGCCAGCGATTTATTCGGTCGTAGGAAGATATTTCTTACCGGACTTGTTGTAGCTTTCATTGCATCATTATTAGCTCCATTATCACCAACCTTCGGGTGGCTCATCGTTTTCCGCATTGTGCAAGCCATCGGAACAAGCATGATGGTTGCGGTTGGAATGGCCATTGTGCGAATTCATATTACGGAGAAACAAGCGACTGCGCTGTCAGTTTTGTCCATATTCTTATCCGGAGCGGCAGCAATTGGACCCTTTATTGGCGGTGTCATCATTCACTGGTGGGGCTGGCCTGCTATCTTTTTCGTCAATATTCCATTCGTGGTGGTGAGCTTTCTATTATCTTGGAGGAATATTCCTGAGGACGAACCATCAACATCCGTTGCAGTGGGTATGTCCCTTCGTAAATGGTTTGATTTGATTGATCTGTCAGGAATCCTGCTCTTCACAGTGGGGCTGGTTGCCCTACTCCTTGGATTACTCTCAGCAAAATCAGGGCATATCTCATTAGGAAATGTCATTGTCGGGCTAATAGGCCTCGCCCTGCTGGGGGTATTCGTACGACATGAGTTAAAAGCGACATCACCCTTTATTCCTTTACGTACATTCGCCAAATATCCTGCGATGACTTGGGTTAATGTCGAATTCATGCTCGTTAACGTACTTTATTACTCGCTCTTTTTCGGACTTCCTTCCTACTTGCAAATGGTACGTCATGTCAGCGAGTTCCAAACAGGAATTCTCATGCTAACCTTAGGCTTGTGCTCGCTTGTTACTTCTCCATTAGCAGGACGATGGATCGATAAATCAGGACCAGGGCCGGCATTGCTGGTGTCCGCCATCCTGATGACATTAGGGTCGGTGTGGCTCGTGATATTGAATCAAACTTCACCGGTTATCAGCGTGTGTTTGGCTTTGGCTACATTTGGTATCAGCAACGGTTTGAATAATGTAGGTATGCAAGCAGCATTATTCCAAAGTTCTCCAAAAGAAATAATCGGTGTAGCATCCGGATTATTTAATACATCAAGATACCTGGGAACCATTCTCTCTTCCTTGTTGATAAGTATCGTAATGGGAGGTAAGTTCAACTTCGAGGGATTTCAAGTGCTTGGGATTATCCTCACGGTAATTGCATTGACTTTGGTATTCATGAGTCGGCGCCGCCGGGAGTCAAGGCAATTACATGAGTCATAAGTTCACCAAGTTCAGAAAACGAATTAGTCTGAACACACATTTTTGAAAGAGACTCATATTTCCTTGTTAGACAGAGTAGTTACACACCACTTTATTATTACCTACTTGCGGATGACAAGATTCTGCACCGATGACCGACTCACTCTCCTCCCATAGCTTTATAACAGCGCCAGTCAAGGTTGATCTTCAACAATGTAAGATTTTGACTGCCGTTGTTATTATTGAGCTATAGTTTCCTGGGAGCTTAATGGAACCGAATTGTAATGATAAACTACTAAAAAATAATAAAGAGAAATGAAAAACTCTTACCCTAATAATATTTAGCCATCACTTCTTAACAGAGGTTGAGTGCTGCATCGGAAAGAGACCCCGAAACTTCTTGATATTTTAAAATCTACATACTCTACCTTAACTCCTCTTTTTTCTAACTCTTCTCCAATAAATTTAAATTCATGATCTGTAATATATACATTTTCATTTACAGGAAGACCATTTGTTGCAAGTCTGGAAGCGTCTTCTAATGTTACGTGTATTTTATCCCAACCTTTAAACTGTTCAGGCATACCATCTAATACCATTTTCATTTGATGCAAGCCCTGATCTGCCTACAAATATAGTTTTATCCAGGACTAAAACATCTCCTCCCTCTAAAAATGGCCCCTCTTCTGAGTATTGCCCTTTTGATATATCAGGTTTAGGAATAGATAAATATAAGCATTTATTTTCGTTTGACTCCATTGCTAATATATTTCTAACAGGTAGTATCTCATTTCTTCTATGTGGAAATCTAAGAGATCCTTCTATTAATAAATATCCTATTGTGAAAAAGGGATCTCTTATAAAGAAATTACTATAACCTTCCTCTTTTCCTATCTCCTTTTCATAGTCCGTTAGAAGCCTTGGAACTATTACTTAAAGAATTAATCAAGTACCACAGTAAGTCACGAATAAAAAAGCTACCCTAAAAATCCGGGTAACCTTTAAGGTAGCAAACTTACTACTTAGGTAGCACTAATCCAAGCTCCATTTTGGTGTTGCATACGTGTGATTGGTCCGGCTCCCTGAATATTCCGGCTATTGGTACGACCAGCTGACGTGGTAATTATGAGATGAGTTTAAGTCCGACAGCAGCAGCTAGTATCATGGCAATGAAGAGAATACGGCGCCATTCTTTGGATTCACCAAAGAGAAACATGCCAACTATAGCACCACCGACAGTACCAATACCTGTCCATATTGCATAAGCCGTACCCATCGGAAGACTTCTCATTGAGTAACTCAAACAAATGAAACTAAAAATGATCCCCACGACAAAGAGCAGATAAGCCTTTGCGTTATTGTCACGTTTGATTCGGTTCATTCCGAGCACACCTACTACTTCAAATAGGCCAGCGAAAATTAATGATAACCAAGCCATTAAGCCGATACCTCCTTAGATTTTGGTGGGCCACCGACTAATTTCAATCCTAGTACGCCCGCCAAAAGTAATGCAATGAGTAATAGTTTGATTAATTTAACTGGTTCATCGAATAAAATCATCTCAGAAAGTATGGTTCCAGCAGTCCCAAGGCCTGTAAATACCGCATAAACCGTACCCACAGGTAATTTAGTAGATGCAATAATGATTAAGCCAAACGATATGATGACGGCGGCAACAGTCCCCACCCAAGTAATCAAATCATCTGCATGCTTAAAGCCAATGACCCACATAACCTCAAATAGCGCACCGATAATTATTGAAATCCAACTACGATTCATGTCTAATCCTCCTCTAGATGTTTCTTACTCCCCGCCAAAAAACATGCCATGTAACCTCAAGTCGTTTCATTAGGTGGTCGTGATCACCATAAAGCATTTCAACAACTAAACTGTCCAAAACCGCCATATAAGCGCCCGTCGCTTGTTCAATAGTAACGTCTGCATGGATCAAGCCTTCTTGCTTCGCGGATTGAAACAGCACTTTGGCTTGATCAGCCATTTGATCGATATAGAACAAGCTCATCTTCAACGATTGTTGCTGCAAATGGACGGGAGGAAAAAAAGACATCCGCAAAAAAAACTTAGTATCCTCCTCTTTCTCATACCGCTCTTTATATCCAGATAAGAAGCCAAAAAGCTGTTGTTCCAGTTGCACATGACGGTCAGGCTTCAGGTACGCTTCAACAAAATGAAGCTCTCTTTTCGCCACATCCTGATATACCGCCATGAATAGGTCGTCTTTGCCCTTGAAGTGATTATAAATAGACGGTTTCTTGATCCCTACTTCTGTAGCGATATCTGCAAGCGAGGCCCCCTCATATCCATTTCGCGCAAAATGGCGAAGCGCGACACTCATAATTTTTTGTGATGTCATATACATTCCTCCAAATCACTAACTAACGGTTGTTAGTTTATCATAGAGATTGTCAAAGTTCAATTTATTTTTTAGCGATACGCAGCGCGAAGACAATATACTAGGAATTGATTACCTCTTTTTTCGTCTTACAGATCTGTCTTACAGTTGTCATACGGTATGTTACTTGGTCCAGATGTCGGGGGCTTCATTGACTAGCTCTCAGAAGTTGTATTATCTTTGGTCCCATTTGATTTAATTTCTCTTTAATATATGGATTAGTACTCTCTGGCACTTCGTTAAGATTAAAATATTGCCCTTCAAGAACTTCATGTCCATTTCTAAGTCTAGTAAAAAGTTCATTCCCAGAAAATACTCCAAACAATTGGAGTGAATTTATGTCCAAATTAATTTCTTCTTTTACTTCTCTCCTAAGACATTCTTCTGTCGTTTCACCTAATTCCATGAGTCCTCCTGGAATCCCAGGCGGCTCGTCCACCGATGCGTGAACACATGGTTATGCGCTGTACCCATCTTCTTTGAAATACTTACTCTTCTCTATTCAAGCTTTATCCAAAATCTGTTTATGACGTTTCCATCTTCCTCAATAAAATTACTATCTTGCACTCCACCATTGTTTAAAATGGTTTTCCTAGATGCAATATTGTAATCATCGCATACCACAAGAGCATTACTGATTCCAATTTCTTTACTTCTTTCCAGGGATAATGCTAACAGCCTAGTTGCGTAACCCTTTTTCCTTTCTGATGGACGTATGCCATAACCAATATGTCCGCCACTATTAAACAATTTTTCAGTCAACCCATGTCGTATATTAACCGCACCCACTACTTTACGATCATCTACCACCAACCAATAGGTACTACTTGGCACCCACCCCTCCGGAATAAACTGCTTATCCTCATTCTTTGAAAGAAAATCGAGCATTTCTTCATATTCAATCGGATCCTTTTCAATAACCCAGGGAACCATTTCTTCACCAGAGTCTTTCCAGTCTCTGTAGAAGTCCATATATTCTTCCCGTAATTCGATTGAAGGACTGGTTAACGAAATACTAGTCATTTTTTTATCCACCTCATCAACTATGGTGATTAGTAGTTTATTTATTGTCTTTATGGGTATTGCGCATAACGTTTTGTATTGATGACGTTCAAGTAGCTTAAGGACCGTAGGTCCGGGTCGTCAGACTTAGCTGGTTGAATGTATCGCCTGATTAATCTTCTCCGAAACCCCTCTTGGCGATCAAGGGCGAATGCCCGCAGTAGGAATGTGGTGTTATACGCTGGTTCGTTCTTCTTCGAACTCACTATCATTGCTTGTTTATAAATAGGGTTGTACAATTAATTTATAAGTCTTTTCGGAGGTGTTCATATATGAAATGGAATAATATCCGTGATATCTATCCTAATCGTTGGGTACTAGTTGAAGCTCTTGCCACTCATTCAAATAATCACAAAAGAACTATTGAAGAAATGTCAGTTGTTTCTGAATACGACGACCCTAAGCATGCATGGGCCTCATATAAGAAACTTCATTTGTCAGAGCCTACTAGGGAACTCTATGTATTCTACACCGGAAATGAATTTATTGAAGTCATTGAGCAACCCTTTACCGGAATTAGAGGTCTTCGATGAAAATCCATCTTGTTAATGGTCTTCCTATTGTTTCTCTCCCTCTATCTTACAAGAATAAATCAACTCTTCTCAAGAGTGTCCTACTGGATACCGGATGCTCCACAACTATTTTTGATACTGATCTTGTTGAACCTATTGGCCTAGATATAGACTTTATCAACGGAAAATCGGTTCGTATGTATGGAGTAGGTGGCTCAAGTGAATTATGTTATCAACAGATTGTCTCAGACCTCTCTATTGATAGAATCCTGCTTAAAGAATTTACTATCCAACTAGGACTTACCAAAGAACCATATGGTTTCGATGCAATATTGGGCGTCGACTTTCTTTACAAGTATGGTTTAAAAATCGATTTTGGGAAATTAGTTATTTCATAAAGGTTTAACGAACTTGCGTATAACTCCTTATCCACGAAATCGCATATCCCTCTCCTATAGCTGAATTAATAAATTCGTTTATTCATCCTCCTTGGAGTGATAGACGAATTTATTCAGCAGTAGTAACTTCTCCATAGTACTCCATGTTCGACTGGGATACTTACACTTATATCAACACAGATAAGTAATTTCCTTCTCTGCTTCTAAGTCATTATAGTCAAATAAACACGATAGAAATAAGGAATACCTCATTAGAAACGAAAGTTCACACAAAGAAAGTCACATCAGAGATAACTCCAATGTGACCACGATATAGATTGAACTTTTTTTAAATAAACGCTTTTTAATACTATTGTGTGAAGGGCAAGATTGATCTGGTTGATCAACACCGTGGTGTCCGATCCCTTTTAGTTATTAACTAAGCTTGCTGGTGTCCGATCCCTTTTTCTTCTCTATACGAATTTTATCAGGTGTAACATCATTTCCAAGCGGATCAAGAACAGTCAATCCTGAGAAGGTATTGAGAACTTGTCCTCGAATTTCACGTAGGTAATCTTCACGCAATGATTGTTGCTCAACTTTTTCCGCGAATGTCAATCCTTCTGTCTTTTGCTTTCTCGCTAATTCATTTATACGCTGTATGCTTGTAATCATCATTGTAATTCCTCATTCTTATATAAATTTGGTTGATTAATTCCTTAGTTGTTCAATTACCTAGTTAAAGTGGGATTTACAATAGTTCACGCGCCAATAAGCGGTAAACTTCTAAGCGTTTCTCTTGTGAATGTGGAATGCTACATATCATGGCTTCATCGAATCCATATTGCGCTTGCTCTTCTTGCAACAATGTTGCTATATCTTTAACAGCTCCCACAAGATGTATTTTACGATTTTCTTGAATGGTCATGCGATCCATTTCTGTCAGCTGAACATTTTGGGCTTCTTCAGGTGTTAACAATTGTCTGATTTGACCCTTGACCATCATTAAGCGAAACAGGTCCTGTGGTAGGGCTTCGAACTCAGCTTCTTCTTTGGTTTCCGCTGTTGTCACCATATAAGTCACGTTAATCTCAGGTTTTTCCATAAAGGCAGAGGGCTGAAAGTTATTTTTATAGGTATCTAAAATCTCTTTAGTCATCGCACCATTGAAAAATTGGGCAAACGAATACCCCACTCCCATCTCTGCTGCTTTCAACGCACTATTACCACTCGAACCTAACAGCCAAGCTTCTGGTAGTTGTATTTGGGTAGGAATCGCAATCGTTTTGTTATACAAGTCATCTTTGGGTACTTCATCGTTGATCAATTTTAAAGCCGTATCCAATTTCGTATACATGTTGTTCAGCATAGGTTGGCGCCCTTCAGCTAAAGCATACATCGCGTTGGTATCCCCTCCTGGAGCCCGACCCACACCAAAATCGATCCGCCCAGGGGAGAATGCACTGAGTGTTTTAAATACTTCGGCAAGTTTCAATGGGGAATAATGCATCATCATTACTCCACCTGTACCGATCCGTATATTTTTGGTTTTGGCAGCTAAGTGCGCTGCTGTTACCTCTGGTGCTGAACTTGCAAATGATTGAGCTCCATGATGTTCCGCCATCCACATGCGAACGTAGCCTAATTCATCTGTCAAAATAGCTAGTTCTTCCGCCTTTTTCAGAGCAGCTACTGCAGTATTTCCTATGGTAACGGGTGCTTGATCTAATACGCTTAATTTCATATGTTTTAACTTCCTTTGCTGTTTAGTCCACTGCATCGATCTTTTACCCTTACAAGACCATTTTTTCGTTAATCCATACTTGTAATGATTCTGTTTTTGTTTTAAAACGTTCTTTATGAATTTCGTTAGAGTAAGAAGCGACCGTTTCCCTTTTGAGTACAGATTTCCATGCGGATTCAGCCTCTTTCATTAATTCAGTTAACAAACAACATTGATCTTCTTCTTGCAATTCAAGCATATCGTTCAATATACCACTGGAAGAATACAACGTCTGCTGTCCTTCTATTGCAACGTAAATATCGTAGATCCGAATATCTTCAGGTCTCTTCTTTAATTTGAACCCACCTTTTACTCCTGGAACAGATGTAATCAAGTCTGCGCTAACTAATTTTCTTAACAATTTTTGAAAATATGTTGCTGAAGCCCCTAATTGTTGGCTGATTACTTCTCCAGGTAATACGGCTTTGTCCGGTAGCATATTTAGTAGAAGAATGGCATACACCGCTTGCTCGACGCCTGTTTTCATATGCATTAGAATCACCTCTATTAGCATTAGTTCAATTGTAGAATATCATATTATATATCAAGTGTATCTAACGCGGATAATCATTATCTACATTATAATATAGTTTATTTTATTGATATGCAAGTAAAACAATGTAACTATCCTTTTGTTCACAGTTCCTCAGAATAGTCGTTTGCCTTATTGTGCTCTACCATTCTACTGGAACAAGAAGAATCCCCATCAACTGCCGATGGGGATTCTTCTCTTCTTTAGTAAAAAGGATATCCGTGAAATATTATTACTCAGAATCGCTCACTTTAACGAGCATTTTACCAAGATTCGCACCTTGGAACAATTGTAGGAATGCTTCTATGACGTTATCGAAACCATCCACAATCGTTTCTTCATACTTTAATTTACCCTCTGTTAGCCATTTGCCAAGCTCCTGAAGTCCTTCCGACTGGCGAGCTGAATAATCGCTTAGAACAAATCCCTTGATAAGGGAGCGCGTCTTGATCAATCGAGTTTGAATACGTGGACCCATGTCCCCGTCTGTACTGTTGTAGGAAGAAATAGCACCACATAGTGGAATACGTGCATAATCATTCAGTAAGTTCATCACTGCATCAGAAATTGATCCACCTACATTGTCAAAATAGACATCGACACCATTCGGGCATGCTTCTTCCAAAGCCTGACCGAGGTTTTTCGCTGTTTTATAATTAATAACTGCATCAATGCCAAGTTCTTTCTTCAAATACTCGCATTTAGCATCCGTACCTGCGATCCCAACGACACGCGCTCCTTTGATTTTGGCAATTTGTCCTACAAACATACCCACAGAACCCGCTGCACCAGATACGACGACTGTCTCACCTTCTTTCGGCTGACCGATATCTAGTAAACCAAAGTAAGCTGTAAGGCCTGTCAATCCAAGAACACTTAAGTAAGCTGATACAGGAGCAATCGACTCATCGATTTTGGTTACTGTCTTAGCATCCACTGTATTGTATAACTGCCATCCCAACATCCCGATAACTTTGTCTCCAACTTTGTATAGATCCGATTTCGATTCCACAATTTCTCCGACAATCCCACCGGCAATCACTTCATTAAGCTGGAAAGGTGGAATATACGATTTGGCATCACTCATTCTTCCACGCATGTAAGGATCTACCGATAAGTACAAAGTACGTACAACAACCTGTCCATCTTGTGTATTAGCTACTGGAATTTCTTTAAACTCAAAATTTTGTTCTGTTGGCAAACCTACAGGACGTGAAGTTAACAAGATTTGTTTGTTTTTGAATTGTTGGTTCATATGATCACTACTCCATTTAATTTAATTTGTGTTACCGCCTTTATTTCATTACCCTAAAACTATATAACCACATTTCATGACTATCGCAATTCTATTATCAAATAGTTATAAAACTTTCAAACTCTCATTGAAAAATAATGGGTTTCCGGACATATTATAACCTGTCCAAGAAACCCGGTAAAAATTCGACAATCGTATCTTCTCGAAGCTGACTGAACTTATTCTGACCCATTCGTGTGACACTTATTAAATCAGCTTCATACAAAATCTTGAGATGATACGACACATTAGATTTATCCATCCCCATGGATTCGCCGATGGACCCACATGTGTTGTTATCCCGATCATCTTTTAAAGAATATTGTTCGATAGTCATAAAACTATTGTTTTCCTCTAAAATAAAAAAGTCAACTCATCTAAGAAATACTCTCCTTCCAATATTAGTCTGTGACAGATGTCCAAAGAAAATAAGTTATAGACTGAAAAATAAAGTGTTAGACTGTCGTGACCTCATTGAGCTAATGGGCAGTTTTTCTAACTGGAGTTGAATGTTGTTATTCTACTTTCAATATTATATAATGAGTAAAAACTCATTCATTAAAAAGGAGCGAATTGTTTGCCGCGTAGCAAGGAACAGTTTGAAGAAATGCGCAATGCCACTAGGGAAAAAATTCATTCAGCTGCGATGCAGTTATTTGTTCATCAAGGTTTCGGCTCGACGAATGTTCAAGATATCGCGGATACAGCTGGCATTAGTATTGGACTTCTGTATCGTCATTACAAAACGAAGGATCAGTTATTTAACGAATTGGTTGACTACGCGGTTGAAGGATTGAATCGTAATATTACTTTCTTTGAAACCGATCAATCCCCTAAAAAGTTAATGGCACAGTTTGTCGACGAAGTCTACACGGACATGATCAATGGGGAGGAACTAACCCATCTACTGATCCTTATTAATCAATCGCTATTAGCTGGATCTGCCACAGCCTCAAAACATTATGAAGAAATCCTCCAGGTAAATGCCAGGCTGCTTGATTCTACGGCACAGCTCATTCGCAAGGGCCAGCAGCTTGGGGAATTTTACTCGGGTGATGCGCAGGAAATGGCTGTCCTTTTTTATGCATCGATTCAGGGTTTGGCTCAGATGAAAGTATTACTAAAGAGCAACTTTACCATGCCCTCACCAGCTATCCTCACCGCATTTCTATTGAAGGAAAGGAAGTGACCATGCCATGATTAACGTGTTTAGAGCTGATCAAGCAGAATTTGATGTGAGGCGAGGAATATCTGAAATATTCGCAGAGGGATTCACACAGTGGCTTGGGTTTTTCTCTAAGGATCCGAAAAGGATTGCTGCAGCGTTCGCCCATATCTTCGTTTTGGACCAATTTTATGTGGCTTTATACAAGGGGCAAGTGGTCGGAATGGCTGCTTGTACGGATGGAACTTCACTTTCGGTTAAACTGGATAAAAAGGAACTTCGCAAACATTTAGGCTTTTATAGAGGCACTATGGCCGGTATTTTCTTGAAAAAAGAATTTGAAACTCCCTTTGTTCATCCTTCACCTGCTGTAGGCTCCATTGAATTTGTAGGGACGGCCGCCGAATTCAGGGGGCAAGGCGTTGCTTCGCAAATGATTCGTCATATTCTTGAGCATACACCATATGAGGTTTATTTGATTGAAGAAGTCGCCGATACCAATATTCCAGCCATGAAACTCTATTCTAAATTAGGTTTTGAAGAATACAAACGCAGGCAAATACCAATTAAACGGGCAAAGAAAATCGGGATCAATTACCTTGTATCATTGAGATATAGTATGCCTATGACTCCTTCCTTTTCTAATCTGACAGTCATTTGAGATACGCCACCTTTAGTAAAGATGGGTTTTAAGCTCTATCACTCGGCCCTGAAGTAACTTCGCTAATTCCCAAATAATGGTGTTCTATCGCTTTTAATTTGTCATCTAATTCATAAACAAGTGGTATACCCGTTGGAATGTTCAGATCTGCAATGCCGTCTGATGGGATATCATCCGGATATTGAACAAGTGCTCGAATGGTATTGCCATGTGCAGATATAATAACATTCTGATTAGCCAGAATTGAAGTCTTTATGACGTTATGCCAGTAATTCAGAACTCTTCCCTCTGTTTCCGCCAGATTTTCAGTCAAGGGAATCAGATCGACTATATCTTTGTATTTGGGATTAGAACCATCGTATCTCTTATCACTCTGTTCAAGTGCAGGTGGTCTTACGTCAACAGACCTCCTCCAGAGATCAACTTGCGCTTCGCCATATTTGGCAGCCGTTTCGGCTTTATTTAAACCTTGTAATGCACCATAGTGCCTCTCATTCAGCATCCATGATTTATGTACAGGAATCCACATTAAATTCATCTCATCTAGAATAATCCATAAGGTTCTTATAGCTCGTTTGAGAACAGACGTATAGGGAGTTGGATGTGTCTGCTGAATTCTCTTCCTTGAAAACACTCCGGCAGATCAGGGGAGCGTTAGCGATTGCAGTGGGAACATGGTGTTAAATGATGTCAGCGCCTTCTTCGAATTACCTACAAATTTATTTCTTGCAATCTTAAACTATCGTTACCCGTTTAATGAGGTTATCAAACACGCTTTAAATGCGTATCTTTAAAATTTGTAGGATATTTCAATCCATAACCTACCATCCTATCCATTCCAATATGAGAAGACAATATTAAACCTAACGCTAAAACAAGTTGGCTTGATAATAACAATCCGCAGATGATAACTAATATTGCTAAGGTGTATGTGTGTATTAAATTATAGAGTATAGCCCCCACCTTATTATTAATTAGATATCCCATCATTGATACATCTGGAGCCAATAACAAAACGAAAAACAAAACCCAACTAAACTGAAAATAAGAGTAAAAATAAAGACTAAACAATAAGACCGCAAGCCCCTCTAAATGCAAAAGTATTTTATTCATGTAGTTCCACTCCATTCTTTTTGGTCATCGTTCAATAATCTACATTTGTTTAGAATATCCTTCTAACAATAGTGCCCGTTAGTTGAATACATATGGTTTTAAAAAGTTTAATGTATTGCGCTGATTTCCGATAACGTTCGTGTATTCACGACATCCCACCAACTTAAGGCTACCCAGCAGCCGGCCGTGGTGCGGATGTATCCGCAGAAACCACTCTCCTGCCGATTGCTTCTCGCGGACCGAGGGTCGCTAGGCCCGAAGCGTGAATATGATGTTATCGGATGTCCCTGACCTCTCGATAATCTTGCAAATATTAATCCTTCCTATCCCATACCACGATGAATAGCGTTGCTAATGGTCCAATTAATAATGAAATTAAAAACCAATTAAGCCCACTTCTATTCTTTCCTTGTGCTAATCCTGCATTAATTAATGCAAGTGTTCCCCAGCCAACGGTGAACCCACTATTAATATTATCCATAAATAAATTATCTCCTTAATTATTATGAATTAATAAGGCTTTGCTAGGTCCGGCTTTTGATGGTATCTGTTGCTTTCAACCTTTCGAATTTACTAGCAAATCATTCGTTTTCTTAGGTAACTTTTATATTGATTTTCTATTTATAGACTGTGGGACTCGGCCCAGTTAATCTTACGTATCGCGACCTCCTGTATCATACGTGAAATGTGTAGTCGTGATTTTTCATTCCCTTTGCATTAATAATTGCACTTTTTCTGTTTTCAACCAATTAGGGATTTCCGATAATATTTGGCATTCCTGACGTTCAAGCAGCTTAAGTGACCATAGGAACGGATTGTCAGACTTAGCTGGTTTGTACGCAGTACCCTCTTCTTCGAAATGCTAGAGAAATCTAATAGTACGTGCACCAAAAAACCTTATTAGCCTGATCTTTAATTTCAGAAACCTCTATAAAAATAATCCTAATATCAATATTATTTCTACCAATAAATTTGTCTTCATCAACATTATAGTACTGGTATAAAACCACTTTATACTTCCCGTTATTTATTTTTATTTGGTTTTTCTCGCAATTATCATCTGGGACTTCTTCATCTTCAAATTGAGCAGCCATAGTTAAACAATCATAATCTACAATGTAAAGTTTGTTGGTTGTAACACTAATATATCCTTCTGCCTTCCTAAAGTAATTTTCATCAGTTATTTCTAAACCTATTCCTACATCTATATTCCATGAATGTTCGATTCCCTTATTTGTCATCTGGTATACTAAATTACTTTCGTTTATCATTTCATTACTAAAATGATTTAATAGTTCAATCAACTCCCAGTCTTCATTAACAAAAGATTTATAATCCTGAGCGTTCACTAATCCAATAAAATTTGTATCACCGAACTTTAAACTTATATTCATATAAAGATATCCTTTCATTGAATCATCATAATTAACTAGGTTATTGCGTATAACGTTTGGCATTCCTGACGTTCAAGTGGCTCCGACACTTAGCCAGTTGGATGTGTCGCCTGATTTCCTCCATCCAGGCGACCTAGGAGCGTATGCGACGCAGCTAAAATGCATTGTTATATAAAATGCATTGTTATATGATGTCGGCCCACTTTGAATATACTCATAAAAGCTCTTTCATAAATGCTACTCGTGAGTAGTCTGGTCTAAAAAAGTCTTTTTCGTATTTAATCTCCGTGTATCCAATCGACCTATAAAACCTTATAGCCTCCTCATTACCTGGATGTCCTAATGTTTACAAAGCTACCTTGTTCATACCACGATCTCTAACTCTATCACACAAAATATGTAGAAGTTGTTTTCCAATCCCTTTCCTTTGGTGTTGGCTAGATACGACAACACCCACAATTTCGTATAATTTTAACTCAACATTGTATAAATATCCTGCATGCCCAACAACTTCATCGTCAATTGTGGCTACCCAGTATTCTGAATCGTTCTGTTCCTTCAAGTACTTGCTCCATCGTTCAGGGTAATAATTGATAATAAATCTTGGGAACTGTAATGAGTAATGTTCCATTAAACTTCGAATCGTTTCAGTATCTATCTCTTCAATTCTTCGGTATTCTATCAATCATGCGCCTCCAGATCTATCTCGGTTTTTATTGCCGATCTTTCATATAACGTTTCCGCATTCACGACGTTCAAGCAGCTTAAGGACCGTAGGTCCGGGTGGCTCCACCACTTAGCCGGTTGAATGTGTCCGGTGAATCCACTTCCCCGAATTGCCTCTTCCGGACCAAGGGATGGGCTTATACCGGCTCGCAGCGTTAAATGCGATGTTATATGATGTGCGGTTCCTCTCCGAAATTCTTAAACAATTTATTTATATTTATTCTTTAAGTTAATAGTAATTTCATTTCTATCTAATATAAACACTGCTTTATGTCTTTCATACTGTTTTTGTGTTACGTAAGCAAAATCTCCATAAATTCTTGGAAAGTCAAGATAAGTAACTACTTTATTTTCTTTCGAGAAGACCAACAAATTAATTGAATCACTTTCAGATATGTTAGTATCAATGTTTTTGATTCCCCTAATATCTTTAATTTGATCAATTGAACTGTACGGTGTAAGAAGATAAAGAGTATCCCATTCGAAATTTGTTATCGAATCAAAAGAAAACTCACCATTATCTTCAACCTTCTTAAAACTCTCCTTTAGTTCACTAGCTGATAGTAACTTTTGATCTTTATCCAAACTAAGAAGAGTAACTAAAACTGAAACAAGCAAAACAGTAATTAACGTTGTAATTAAAAATGTTCTCTTCATTTTTTTAATCCTTTCAATAAATTAACCGCATTTCAGATAACGTTTCCGCATTCACGACGTTCAAGCAGCTTAAGGACCGTAGGTCCGGGTGGCTCCACCACTTAGCAGGTTGGATGTGTCACCTGATTCCACTTCTCAGATAATCCCCCATGGCGACCGAGGAGCGATAGCGACGACGTAGGAATGTTTTGTTACCTGAAGTATCTGACTCCTCCGAGTTACCTTTCATGTCACAACAACAGTTTTACTTTTGTTTAGATCCTAGTTTAAAAAGCAAAAATTGAAATAATGTTTGAAAGAAAAGAAAAATCATAGCACCTATAATTGAAATAGAAATGTAGTTAATGATACCATCAAGTCTAAAAAAGAAAGCGGAAATTATAATGCCACTGATAACACCCAGAAATAAGTAAGACAATACAATTATTAGGATTCCTTTAATCCCTTTTATATTGAATTTACTTAAGATTATACTATCAATCATAGGAGATAAGATTACACCTAATATTATAAAAATAAAAAAGAATGGAACAAAATTAAATGCAAATAAACCACTAAAAGAATTATACCCTACGTTATAAAGTCTTTCGGATAGTGGTGTGTAGGTTTTCCAAGAGCCATACAATGTAAATGCAATAGTTGAAACAATAGCAGCTATAATTTTTATGAATATATATTTGTAACCGTTTAAGTACATTTAAAATCCTCTTTTCTTTCTCTATTTCCCCATCTTGCCTATCACCATCATGATGGAATTAACTAACAGTCTCCAAAAATCAGTTTTTTCTTGTCTTTCATATCATTGATATCACTTGGCTTTGATTTATTCTTCTTTATGTGTTTCTATCTCTTTTTCGAAATGCCTCTATGCTGATTTCAAAACTGCTTTTTCTTTAGATCTTTCGCTTCTATTCTTATCCTTTACCTTTTGTTCATTATTGCTTCCTGTTCTTCACTATCATCGATTCTTTAATGCCCTTCATATGTCACTATCCCAGATATTTCAGGTAACGTTCGTGCATTACCGACGTCCAAGCTGCTTAAGTGACCGAAGGAAACGGGTCATCAGACTTAGCTGGTTGAATGTATCGCTTGAGTATACTCCTTGAAATACTTCTGGCGATCAAGGGCGAATGCCCGCAGTAGGAATGTGGTGTTATCGGATGTCTGCGACCTCCTGATTTCTCTTACAATTGTTTAATCATTCTAATTTATATCCTTTTAAAAATTGTTCCATTAATTCATTTGAGACACTAATTGCTTCTAATCTACTACTAGCTGGCACTGTTATCATTTGACCATTTTCTGCCCCCCAAGCCGTACCACCATTTCCATTTAATTGATTTTGGTCTGAGACTAATATACTCACCTTATTGAAATCGTTATTTATAAATATTGAACCATATTGATAAATATCAGTACCCGCTACTCCACCATTCTCTTTGAATTCAAAAATATGATAGCTCATCACACCCCAACCATCATTTGTAAATATTATATTTAGTTTTCTCTGATCTACAGGAACTGGAATTTCTTCTCCCTCAATGTCTATAGTGCCAGTAAACCTTCTTTTACCTGAGATACTTTTATATAGCTTTCCTTCAATGTTTACATTTACAAGCTTCTCTGTCTTTTTATGCTCAATACCTAATCTATATTTCACACCTTGTGCGTTTAAATTAATTTCCTTAGGATATAGATTGATTACAATAACTAATGCTAAGGTAATTAGAAGTATTAGTATAGTAATTAAAGCTATTTTCTTCATTGTAAACTCCTTTTTTCGCAGATTTCCGATAACGTTTGGTATTCCTGACGTTCGAGCGACTTAAGGAGGTGCATAGCACCGGATCGTCAGACTTAGCCGGTCGAATGTGTCGCCTGAATCTATTTCTCCGATATCCCTCTTGGCGACCAAGGAGCGCCAGCGACGACAAAAATGTAATGTTATATGATGGGGATGCCTTCTTTGAGTATACTTAAATAGCTCTCTTTAATATTATTTAACTTTTTTTCATTTTCTGTTTGGATACATGTTTTTAAGTGTGTTATTATATAATTAATAAAGACCAAGTGCTGATACACTTGGTCAGTACAATTGGCTTGGATGGTTTATTCCCTTCTAAGTCGTTCAGGAACTAAAACCCACCTTAGGCTCTTAATCTATGGGTGGGTTTTTACTTTCTCTTGTTGTTATTATTAATGTATGTTAAAAGAGCAAGGATAAACATCCCAAATAGGAACATAATCGTTATTGCATCTTTTACTTCCATGGCTTCACCTCCCTTCGAAGGGAAACCATGCCCACCCAAGATTCAATTGTATCTATAGTTTACCTTTATTTCTATTTGCGTACAAGTGTTCTTATATGATTTTTATTTATGTATTTTATGATCTTTATACACGGTTTTTAGTCTGCATCCCTTTCATATAACGTTTATGTATTCACGACGTCCATTCACCCTAAGCTGCCAGAGTCGTGCGTCTAGCACGATCTCAGCCGGCCGCGATGCGGTTGGGTGAATGGATGTGTCCCGGCAATCTCATCCCCGACTTAACTCCCGGACCGAGGCGGCTTGTCCTCAGATGCGTGAACACATTGTTATAGGAAGGTCATGCCTTCTTCGAGTTAACTTTTAGTTACTTTCTATGAGTCCATTCTATTAAATTAATTGCATTTCCATCTGGATCATAAATATCAAAATCAATATGGTCATTCCAATCTGAAGCCCACTTATTAATTGGTCCTAAGACAATTCCTTTATTATTAAGTTCTTCATATGCTTCTAAAATGCTGTTACAATACAAATTAAAGATTGGATGTTTTAAAGGTTCACATGATTCTCCAACTTCAATTAAAGTTAGTAGTGTTGATTGGTTTGGAAAAATATAATTAGCTCCTCTACCATCATCCCATTGTTCAATATTACGCAATTGTAAACCAAGCACATCAGAATAAAACGGTAGCGCTCTATCCAAATTACTAACTCGAATAAAAACTGTTCCTAGATCTTGTACTTTCATATGAATAACTCCTCCTAAAATGAATCTTGCTTTTATTTATTTGCCTTGCATGACTTTCCTATAACGTTTGGCATTCCTGACGTTCAAGCAGCTTAAGTGACCGTAGGGAACGGGTCGTCAGACTTAGCTGGTTGAATGTGTCTCCTGATTAATCTTCTCGAAAATCCTTCTAAGCGATCAAGAGCGAATGCCCGCAGTAGGAATGCCGTGTTATCCGATGTTGGACATTCCTCGTATTCTGTTACACTCCAAATTTCCTTCCGTGCTCGAACTTGCTCTTAAAACTTATCTTATGTATTCATTCTCGACTGAATCAAAGAACACCTCAATAACACTTACCATCTCTTCTTGATTACTTCTCTGAAACCCGTTCATGTTCCTGCTTCATTGCCCATCTCGCAGTTTCCTAGACACCGACAATCCTTACCATTCTTAATCTGCATTCAAATCTAATTTGGTTTTAAGCTCTACTGCTAGGTCCCCATACTTTAATAAATACCGTTCTTGATTCTTTACTTTCAGGCACCTCTCGCTTTTATGTCAGAAAAAAAATATGTTTTAGACTGAAAAATAGAGTGTTAAGACCGGGAAATAAAGTTGTAGACTGAGAAAATAAAGTACTAGACTGTCGAGGGCATTAAACTAACGGGCAGTTTAGCTATAAGACTTTCAAATTTGAGCGCACATCCGGAAACTTCACCGTTGGTTCATGAAGGGATAAAATGTCACCACCATTCGGGTTGGCTTCGTCTTAACCCACCGATGTTTACATCAGATCGCGACCGACATCCAGAAACAGAGGGATCGTGCGCTTTTATTGTTGCGAAAATCGTCTGCAATAAATAAACGCTGCAAACAATGCAAAGTCTGCTTGACATAAAATGCAAAGTAAACTATCCTATAGATGCAAAGTAAACGTTGCAAGGGAGTGGTCACTTGAAGACAAGAATTGCGGAACTGCGTAAGCAGCACAAGCTGTCCCAGGAAGAGCTGGGGCTGATCGTAGGCGTTACCCGGCAAACTATCACCTCCCTTGAAACGGGAAAATATGCGGCTTCCCTTGTTCTTGCCTACAAGATTGCTAAGCATTTTGGACTCGCCATTGAAGATGTTTTTGATTTCAGCGAATTGGAGGAATTGTAATGGACAATTACAAGGTTCAAGTCAAAACTCGCAAGAACGCACTGTCACTGGTAGCTGCTGCCACGCTATTGATCTATGTGGGACTTGTGTTTTACCGCGGTGGTCTGCCCGAATTGCCCAGTTTTATAAAGGGATTTCACACAGGTGCTTTTATCGGCGCTGAATTGTGCTTCGTTTTTTTTATCGCCAAGTACATTAAAGCCAACAAAAATGACGCAGGGCTGAAGAAGTTGTACATCGAGGAGAACGACGAGCGGAGTGGACTGATTATCCACAGTGCCAGCTCACTCAGCATAGTCATGATTCTCGTAGGTCTGGTTATTGCTTCCGTGATTGCGGGTTTCTTCAATCCCTTGATATTCTACACCTTACTGGCTACCCTACTATTTGTTTTGATCGTATTTTTTGCGCTGTGGAAGTATTACTCGAAAAAACATTAAAGGTTAAATCAAAGCGGAAATCGCAAGAACAATCACCGTCGTGCCGTAAAGCTAGATTTGGTGGTTTTACACACTAATCTATCTCTATAGTTTTTTATTCCCCTTGATTGTATTTAAAGCATATTCTGAATAACTGTTAATGATAGAGTATCAACATTTGCAGTCAGTGATAGGAGAACATGATTAAACTAAGGGGACACGATAGTTCAATGAAACAGCGACAGTCTAGGACTTTATTTTCGCGTCCTTTGCTATAGCTGTTTCAATTTCTAGGGTCAGTCTAATACTTTATTTTCTGCTGACATTTCAAAAACATGTTCTTAATCCTCTACTTTCAGGCATCTCTCGTTTCAATTGAAAGGTATTTCATATCTAATTGCATTTCATGTCTTTATTCGCCAAGCACGCTGATCCTAGATCCCTCGAAACCTGAATTTCTTCATGTCTCTTCCCGTTTAAGATGGTAATCTCAACTATCGGCCAAAAATTTCTTTAACTCGTAGTACACTTCGGTCCAATGTTGGATAACGTTTGGCATTCCTGACGTTTATTTCCTTTAGATAGCTCTTATCTTAGGGAAATAAATGTATTGCCTGAATTCACTTCTCTGAAATCCCTCTTGGCGATCAAGGGCGAATGCCCGCAGTAGGAATGTGGTGTTAGCTGATGTCGACCACTTCTTGAGTAATCCCACAAATATTCAGTGTCTTTCCTATGCTTTTAATCAAATCTTTTATTGAATCTTATTCTTCTGTATGATCTGATTCAGCAATACTCGAATTCCATAATACGTTATTAGCATAAACAAGAATCCACTAATACCCATCAGCACCGTTATCCTGTTACTTCTGTTTACTGTCCCAAAAGAGACTTCATTTTGTAAATAATCAGTTTCCTTATAGCTGTCAACTATCTCGGGTATATAATTCTTTGTTAAAAACATACCTCGAACTATTTCCCATCCAAGAAACACTAGAACAATTAGGATTGAGACTATTATTGATTCGATTAATAATCTTTTATTAACCTTCATTAGTGCCCCCCGATCAAAATAATTTCTAATTATTGAGTTCTTATAGTAGTTCTTGTTATTAAACCCTTTGGTCGATTTCAACTAACGTTCCTGTATTCTCGACGTCCCACCGACTTAAGCGACCAACGGGAGCGGCCGCGATGCGGTTAGTCGGTGCGGATGTGTCCGCTGAATCCCCCCCCTGCCAATCACTTCTCGCGGACCGAGGGTCGTCAGGCCCGAAGCGTAAATATATTGTTGAACTAAACCGCTACGCGGTAGCTTTTTAAATCCTACAATCCTTACTGCCATTTTACCACGCCTTCCTTTATTATCTAGTAAAAAAAGGAAGGTGTGTTATCTATGCAAGATTGGATTCAATCCATGACAATTTCAATGGAGTTACGTGGATTTGCCAAAAGCACTCAAAGAATGTATTTAGCTCATATGAAACGTTTCTATTTATTTTGTGGTAAGCCTCCTGCATCCGTTGGGTACGATGAAGTTCGAGCTTTTCTTCATCATGCCATTAAAACGAAGAAACTCAGTTCTGCCTACGTGAATTCTGCTTATGGCGCCATCAAGTTTTTTTACCAATCTGTGCTTTTTCGCGAATGGAATATGCTGCATATTCCGAGAGTGAAGAAGAAATTTTTTCTCCCCACCATACTGACGTTCCAAGAAGTTTGCCAGATCCTCGATGCTACCCGCAATCTCAAGCACAAAACCATTTACTCGGCAGGTCTTCGCGTGAGCGAAGTGGCTCATCTGCAATTGACAGACATTCATAGTTCAGACATGCGCCTTTTGGTTCGTCAAACCAAAGGGGGTAAGGATCGTTACTCCATTTTATCCAACCATAATCTTCTGCTACTTCGTCAATATTGGAAGGCTTATCGCTCTTCCCCTTGGCTTTTCCCAGGTGTCCCGGATACGAAGCCCATTTCAGTGCGGAGTATTCAGTCTATTTTTAAGGATTCATTGCATGCTTCTGGGATCTCCAAGGATGTATCCGTGCACACCTTGCGTCACTGTTTTGCAACCCACCTATTAAATCGCGGTTCTAGTATTCTGCAAATCAAAGAATTTCTTGGTCATGCAGATATTCAAACAACTACCATGTATCTTCATCTTACTCACGCCCAGGTGGCATCAAGGCCATTCAGTCTATCCAAACTTGTAGAACTGCAGCATTGGGTGGGCATGTCGACCAATGTCATTCTTGCGAAGATTTGAAGGCGTCCTACAACTCCTGCCGCAATCGTAATTGTCCCAAATGTGGCAATTTTAAAAAAGAGAAATGGATTCTAGATCGAACTTCTGAGCTCTTGCCTGTTCCTTATTTCCACACTGTTTTTACTGTTCCTCACACGTTGAATCCTTTATTTCTAGCTAACCCTAAGCTCATGCACACCATTCTTTTTAAAGGACCCTAAGTTTCTTGGTGCACAAATCGGAGTGACTATGGTATTGCATACATGGGGTCAAAATTTGTCTATTCATCCTCATGTCCGTTGCATTGTACCCGGCGGTGGTCTTTCGCCTTCTGGCTGTACGTTTATGCGCTCGAAAAAAAAGTTCTTTATTCCCGTGAGAATCCTCTCTAGGGTGTTTCGAGGTAAATTTCTTTGTTTTTTGAAAAAGGCTTATGCGGATCAGAAGTTGAGATTTACTGGATCCTCACTACCCTACGCTGAAGAATCTTCATTTTCCACTTTATTAAATTCACTCTATGAACCGGATTGGGTCGTCTACTGTAAGAAACCGTTTAAAAGTTCCTTTCACGTCGTCAAATATTTAAGTCGCTATACGTACAAGACCGCGATTTACAATAATCGGATCCAATCCATGGATGATCGGACAGTCACTTTTCATTATCGGGATTACAAAGATGACGGGAAAGTGAAGCCACTGACACTGGATGCGATGGAGTTTATGCGGAGATTCATGATGCATGTGCTACCTTCTGGTTTTCAGAAAATTAGATATTATGGCTTTCTCAGCAACGCCAATCGAAAAACCAAACTACTGAAGTGTTTGCGTCTGACTCGTACGCCGATTAAACCCAAAGTAAAGCTAAATGCGAAAGAACTTATCTTGAAATTAACCGGTGTAGATATTTCGATTTGTCCCTCTTGTGGAGGAACTTGGTGTCAGATATTGATGTTGAATCCGGGTGTTGGGTAAGCGCGATGAATAGCATACATTTCACTACGATGCCTGATCTGGGGAGGGGGGAGGTATGTATTTATCCGTAAATGAACACGCTGACCTTAGAAATTCGAAAGTGAATTCTCTTATATTGTGCTACATTACTGGATGGAAGTAAATAACAAAACCCATAGGTTAGCAAATATTCGCGGCATCGTTCAACATGGATTTGCGCAATTGCCGCGGAGCTTTTCTGCTCATATGATATCTTTATTGAATGCCTTCATACTGTGTTTATGAAGGTTTTTTTTCGGGCAACTGCGCAACCAATCCAGAGTGTTATGTGATGGATTGGACCGCTACTTCGAATAAAGACAGGACGTCGGCCCACAAGGATCATTCAATTATTTATTCTTTTGTATTCACAGATTCTATTTGTTTTTTATGATGTTCATCATGTTCAATAAATTCTTGAATGATATAAAGTAAACTATATGGGGTTCCTGTATTTGGACAGTTACTTACGCCATTGGCTGTGGTATGACTATTCACTATTTCGAGATTTTCAATTAATAAACTATGCAATTGAGTTCTGGTTTCTTTAAACTCATCTACTATCTGGATTTTCGTTTTATTTTTCACATATTCATACCGAGTTTATTATGAGAATCAAAATCAGGGAATTCTATCCCTTTCCCTTCTTTCACAGCGCGAACTACGTTAGAGATTAAGTATTGATCCCAATTCAATAGATGACCAATAATTTCAGAAATTGTCGCTTTTCCTTCAGCATATGATTGGTTCCAGGTTAGATCATTGAATTCATAATCTTTCCAAAAATATGTGTATGCTTCTATAACCTTTAATGGCTCGTTTGACATCATTGTCATCCCCCTTAAATAGTAATAATTTCATTTTACCACATATATAGAAACGTATGTTCCGTTTTTTCTTCAGACACAGGACGTGTCGATCGCGCTACTTGCAAAAGTGCTACCCCCAGTAACATTAAGGAGGTTATATGAATACACCTGTTCTGTAATAGCAAATACATGCTTCAATTACCGTTGAAATTGCAACAAAAAGAGGGACTATCATGTTAAAAGACCTGAATGTGCTACAAAAAACAACTATTTTTAAAGGATTATCTTCCGATGAGATCCAGATTGCCCTGTCATGCCTGGATGTACAGTACAAGGTGATGAAAAAAATGAGTATGAATGAAGAACATTTCGGAGAATTTATCGGGACACTTTATTTGAATAAGGATGACTATAATGGGGATCGTCAAATTCTAACTATTTTGAAGCCGGGGAATATGTTCGGTGAACAATCGTTACATACGTCTCGAGCTGGTGATGCCTATAACTACAACATTTATGCAGCTGAGGATAGTGAGGTTTTGTTTCTGTATACGAAGTGTATTATGAGTAACGATCAGCCGATCTTTGCCCTTAGGGGAAAAATGATTGAGAATCTGTTCACTCTGATGATCAATAACAAGCACAACCTTCATCATAAGCTTAACATTGTCTCTCACCGCACCTTGCGTCAGCGTGTTCTTCACTATTTAGAGATGCAATCGGGTATGACGGGAACAGACTCCTTCTTCATCCCCTTCTCACGAACTGAACTCGTCGACTATCTGAATGTAGACCGAAGTGCCTTGTCCAGAGAATTAGCCACAATGAAAAAGAATGGATTAATAGAGTTCACGAGAAACCACTTTACCCTGCTCAAGTAAAATCCCTTTCAACTTGAATTGCATCTCTTTTTTCTATATGACGGGTTGTAATATGAAGTGCGACAGATAACGTTTGTTGTCTGAGCTTTCTTCTTTGATTATATATAGCTTTAAGTCTAATTAATTATTCTTCTAATTCGTTGATCGTATTATAGTCCATAGATTTCTTTATTCTCTTCAATAAAATGTTGAATATCATTGTTATCTATATCAATTATAATACCGCCTGGTTTTTCGTAAGTGAAAGAGCCCCTCTGAGAAAGTACAGTTGCCCTGTACTCAAAAGGAGCTGTTTCTAAATCCATTTTACCACCATATTTTATTATCCTTTCTTGAGTTGAGAGTTCGACCTGTACAACTGGCGAATTACGAGTCGCAGCGCATAAGGAATAATAAATAATATAAACAGAATCCGAAACATCTGGTAAGCAACTACAACAGAAACATCCGCACCTACTGTACTCGCTGTAACCCCCATTTCGGTCATTCCGCCCGGGGATGTACTCAGAAAAGCAGTGAGCATCGAGATCGGATGAACCTTGCTAAATATGAAGGATAAGCCAAGCGAAAAAGCAACAAGAGCTGTACTTCCTGCGATGGAATAAGGTAGCAGTCGTTTCCAATTGTGCAGACTGTTCAGCTTCATGCCTACCCCTAGATATATCCCTAAGCTCCATTGTGCTAAGAGACTAAATATAGATGGTAAATGTGGCGGTTCAAATCCACTTATATTTAGAAGGCCGACAATTATGATAGGTCCAAGAAAATAGGGAGTCGGAAGATGTAGCTTCACACCGCCCCAGGCTGCAAATAGCACCGCACATAGGATTAGTAATGTAAATATAGGTCTTGCAGCAGCTTCAATTATCCCCATCTGCAGCGAGGCCCATATCGTACTCTCTGCAAAAGTTTGATCTCCGCCTGGAGATCCATTCTTCAGACTGTGAATGGCAAGAAAAGGTACGATAAAGATAACCGTCAATAAACGTATAGTTTGCATGAATACAACAACAGCAGTATCCACATCTTCAATTTCTTCGCTCATCATGACCATCTGGGACATGCCTCCCGGAATGTTACCCATAATACAGCTCATCAGGCTAACCCCGGTTTTCATCGAGGTTACAAAAGCAATGCCCAGACTGAATAAGATAGTTAATAATGTAGCGACGAGCATAGAAGGAAATTGAAGGGAAATTTGTCTGGCGCTCTCTACTGTAAAAGAGAGCCCCAGACCGTACCCAATCGTCAGCAAACCGATATTGCGAAGGCTACTGCTCCATGTCAATCTGCGCCCGGTCAACCCTTGCCATACGAGGCTGGCTGTCATAGGACCAAGCATCCAGCTGATCGGCAACCCAAGAAATGTAAATATAAGACCTCCAACAAAAGTAACAAGAATCGTTTCCAGGATACGATACATCTGACTCCCTCTTTTCCACACCCCTTGTATCAGGTTCCAAACTTAAAGACGAACCCCAGGCGTTAACCCACCTTCCAGCGCATACGGATTCGGATTAAAAGATGGCGATATTCCCTTATCTACCGGGAATCTATCTACTATCTCCATGTCTATCATCAACTTTACCAATCCATCATCCAGTGTATCTATCAATCCAGCATCGATTCCTCGGAATCTAAGAAATTGTTTATTCATTTCTAATTTATCCATAAAGAACGGCCTCCTTGTTAAAATTAAATGTTGCTTCACAATAAGCACCAATACTTAACAAAAGCTCCTCGGATAACGCCCTGCCTACAATTTGCATACCAACGGGAAGACCATTACCCGCCAGCCCGCAGGGGACGGTTAACGCTGGAACTCCTGCCATCGTAAACGGCGAATTAAAGCGGGAGTCACCCGTTCCTTCTCCCTTAGGAGCCGTTGTTGGTGCGGAAGGAACAATCATAACATGCACCTGTTCAAATAATTCATGGATGGCCTGAATATATAATGTTCTGATCTCTTGAGCTTTTAAATAAGTTGTAGTGGGAATAATTCTAGCAACGGCCAATCGTTCTTGCAAATACGGACTGTACTTTTGATAAACTTCGTTAAAGGTCTCCTCATGGTGAGAGGCCGCTTCCGAATGAATAATGATAGAGTGCGCTGCGATAGCCGCTTCAAAGATTTCAGGCAAATCTATTTCAATAATCTGTGCCCCCGCTCGGAGAGTGCCTGTATCCCTGCTTTTACGGAAAGACCTACATCTTCCTCAATATCATCAAAGAAATAACGGGTTGGAACTCCTATCTTGATTCCACTCAGGTCTTTTAACTCCGTAATTTGATGATCGATTTTGGGGATATCCAGAGATATTCGATCCTGCTCATCATATCCGGACAGGACATGCAACAGAAGCGCCTGTTCTTTAACCGTACGGGTCATTGCCCCGATATGATCCAGCGTCCAGCTCACCGGAAGAACTCCAGCTCGGCTTAATCTTCCCAGCGTGGCTTTCATACTTACCAAGCCGCAAAATGCAGTCGGTCTTATTAATGACCCTCCTGTTTGTGTTCCTAGAGCAAAGGCAGACATTCCGGAGGCTACTGCCGCCGAGGAACCTGAACTGGATCCACCCGAAGTATGATTAATATTCCATGGATTTCTGGTTTTCATAGTAATGGCGTAAGCGAATTCGGTCGTTGTTGATTTGCCCAGCAAGATAGCATCCTCTTGTTCCAGTAAAGAAATCGATGTCGCATTAAAATCAGGCACATAATCTTCCACTACCTTTGATCCGGCGGTTGTTTTGATCCCGGCTGTACAAAAAACATCTTTAGCCGCGAAGGGAATCCCCGCAAGTAAACCAACCTTCTCCCCCATCATGATTTTCTTTTCCACCAATTCTGCTTTTTGCAGTGCCTCAGTACCGGTTACAGTTACCCAGGCCTGAAGGCTGGGCTCATGCTCCTCTATTTTCTCAAGAAAATGTTTCGTTATTTCAACAGGTGAGATTTGTTTACTTTTCACTAACTGGACCAGCCCAGGAATATCGTAATCCTTCATTAGTTGTCCCATCATATTAACACCCTTCCTTCATTAGCTGAGTTGCATGGGTTGAAAGGTATTCCATAGCTTGATCCACCGATAATAGATCTGCATATTTCATCCACATATCCAGCAGGCTTACACGATGCGACAGTTCTATCCGGTCAAACACACATTCGTATAACACAGCCACTTTATAATTCAGGGAGGCTGCATCCACCACAGCCGCTCTTACACAACCCGATGTAACACCACCACACACGATCAAGGTATCTACCTGGAGCCGCGTTAAATAGTTGACCAGCGGTGTACCGACAAAACCACTCGCATACCCCTTATCAATGACAAAATCAGTTGGAGCTAATTCCACCTCTGCAACCAGATCCGTATGAGGATGTCCCTCCGCATATTGGGATCGACCCACTGTTGACTTCGAAGCAAAGTTATCGAACTGCATATATTTCGAGGTTTGACGAGTAAAAATAACAGGCAACTCTAGCTCACGGAACAACTTTAGAACAGGTTCCGCTTTTTCTAGGGCAGTCCAGGCTACCTCTCCCGCACCTGTTGGATATTCATCTATTTGCTCCAAAATGGGTTTCCGATCCCCCATATAGTTAGGCTGTGGATCCACAACCAATAATGCAGGCCGGCAGCCAAGTCCTCTCGATTTGCCGAAACCACCTCTTTCGATGACTTCCTGATCATTTTCAAGCAGTAGATCTTTCCAAATGGTTTCAATATTCATGGTTATCTCCCCTTTGTTGGATGGATAGTTGCCTGGATCGTGCCTATTATCATTTCCTCTCGTTTTTCATCACGGAGAAAGGAGATCGCAATGGCCAGCAATGTCAATATAGTCATCACTGCAAATGCCAGTTGGAACCCGTTGGAGATGAGGGACATATCAGCTTCTGTTACCCGTGCATTGACACCTTGATAGATCGAATCCTTCAGAAAGGGTGGCAATACACTGGTAACCAGCATTAAGGAAAACGCAGTACTGATGACGGTGCCCATATTCTGTAACATGGAGCGTAATCCGTTAGCCATACCCCTTTTTTCCACCGGTACAGTCAGCATGATGGATTTAGTATTGGGTGTCATAAACACGCCGGAGCCGAAACCTACCAGAAATTGTCCAATTCCGATCCAGACCGTTGAAGCCTCTGCGTGGGTATGTATAGTCAAAAGCAACATCCCTATGGCTGAAATAGACAAACCGACCGTAGAGAGCAACTTCGTGCTGTACTTCCCACTAAGAAAACCAACGATCGGCGAGGCAATAATCATGCCCACGGTTACGGGTAATACATGAATAGCTACAGTAAAAGTATTCTCCTTATAAATGACCTGATAAAATAATGCGATTAGAAGGACCACCGAAGATCGTGCGAGAGAGTTCAAAAAGGTGGACAGATTGGCCATCGCAAACGTCCGATCCCGAAACAGGGTGAAATCGATGGACGGGTATTTCACCCTCTGTTCCCACCATATGAAGTAAGCGCCAAACAGAACGAACATACTTCCGCCAACAATAACCGGGATCGTGTTCCACCCGATAATGCCACCTATGGAGAAGGCAAACACCAAGCCGCCAAGTCCAAAGAGAATACATAGATTTCCGATGACATCAATTTTCTCACCTCGCAGTTTGCCTGGAACCGGACGCAGGATAATGAAAGCCCAAATGATGCCTATTAGTCCAATCGGGACATTAAACCAAAATATCCAGCGCCAATCTAGCATATAGATTAAATATCCACCCACCACAGGTCCAAGCAACTGTGCAGCTGAGGCCACAAGCACATTGATTCCAAGGGCTGTACCTAAATCCTTTTGTTTGAATGCATCCGTAATTAAAGGGGTCGTATTGGTTATGACCAGGGCCCCGCCAGCTGCCTGAATGATACGTAAAATAATCAAAGTCCATACATTAGGCGACAATCCGCATAACAAGCTCACAATAGTGAACAGAATCAGTCCGGTCAAATAAAGTGTCCGACGACCATAAATATCGGACAGTTTCCCGAAGACTAAAATAAGTACGGAGGTAAAGAGCATATAGGACAATAAAATCCAGTTGGACTCTAGTGCATCTGCTTTGAAATGAGCCGTTAACTCAGGTAATGCCACATTAAGTGAGCTTAGATTCAAAGTAACAAGCAGCACTCCCAGACTCGTCACCGATAGCAAATGTATGGGATAGGACTTGTTATTCATTTGCAACTACTCCGATCTTGTATCTCAGGAGACCGAGACCTTATAGACCTCATGACAGGAGACCTGGTGTTTATTCTGGTATTCTTTTAATCCCGGTTTCTGCTGCAGGCATAATTCTGTGGCCAGTGGGCAGCGGGAGTGAAAAGCACAGCCTGATGGCGGATTGGCCGGGCTTGGCAATTCACCTGATAACACTTTTATTGTCCTTTTCGATTCAAAGACCGGATCTGGCATGGGAACTGCGGCCAATAAGGCTTGTGTATAGGGGTGAACGGGATTTAGGAACACCTCTTCCGCCGGACCATATTCCACAATTTCACCTAAGTACATCACGGCAATTGTATCGGAAATATATCGTACTGTTGATAGATCATGAGAAATGAACACGAAGCTCAAACCCATTTCATCCTTAAGATCACAGAGTAAATTAATAATTTGCGCCCGAACCGAAACATCCAGTGCAGATGTTGGTTCATCGGCTACAACTACAGAAGGGTTGAGGGCGAGCGCTCGTGCTACACCTATTCGCTGCCGCTGGCCTCCGCTTAACTGACTTGGATAGCGCTCCAGAAATGATTCCTCCAGACCCACTTTCCCAATAAGCTCTCTAACCCTTTCTTTCCGTTCATTTTTTGTCCCGATATTCTTCACTACAAGAGGTTCGGCAATAATATCCGCAATTTTCATTTTCGGGTTAAAGGAAGAATTGGGATCTTGAAACACAATTTGAACATTCCCATTTACTTCGATATCGCCTGATGTAGGCTTGTCCAATCCGAGCAGCAATCTCGCTGTTGTACTTTTGCCACAGCCGCTTTCCCCGACAATACCAATGGTTTCTCCTCTTTTTAAAGAGATATTAATACCATTTACCGCTTTGATCGATGTCCCTTTACGCCAAGGCAGCAAGGATGCTTTGTCGAAATTTTTCTGCAAATTTTTTACCGAAAGGACATTCTCCGACAAGCCTGTGAGATAGTCTTCTTTGCTTTTTTTATTTACAGTACCTGACTTTTCTACTTGTCTACCAAGCAATGAGATCACTTGATTGCCATCTTGATCCATCAATCCGTGTTCCATCCAGCAGGCAGCTGACTGCATCCCCCCACGTGATGCAAGTTCTGGCATATCTTCAGAACAACGAGAGGAGGCCGCCGGACAACGATCTTTAAAGGAACAACCAACAATGGGTAAACTCATATCAGGTGGAAAACCATTGATTTGCAGTAATCTCTCCTGCCGTGTTCCACTCACCTTTGGAATGGTCATTAACAAGCTCTGCGTATATGGATGTTTGGGATGTGCAAACAACTCCTCTACAGTAGCAATCTCAACGATTTGTCCGGCATACATTACAGCTACTTTTTGAGCAAAACGTGCCACTAACCCAAGATCATGAGTAATAAAAATCATGGCTGTCCCAATCGTATCTGTCAGCTCCTTGAGCAGCTCTACGATTTGCGCTTGAATGGTCACATCCAGAGCCGTCGTCGGCTCATCTGCGAGGATCAGCTTGGGATTACATGACAAGGCCATAGCAATCATGACCCGCTGCCGCATCCCTCCACTCATTTCAAAAGGATAAGCATCAATCCGTTTATCCGGATCAGGGATACCCACCCTCCTCAACCAACTGACCGCAATGGAGCGTGCCTCTTTCTCCCCAACCTTCAAGTGATTGCGAATGGGTCTGACCATTTGATCTGAAATCCGCATAACAGGGTCCAGAGAGGCCATCGGATCTTGAAATACAGTTCCAATCTTGCTACCACGGATTTGATTTAGTTGTTTTTCGTTCATCCCTACCAGTTCCGTCCCATCGAGACGTACGCTCCCACCAACAACTTGGCCGGGATAAGCTAATAATTGTATCAGTGACATAGCCATGGCGCTTTTTCCCGATCCACTCTCACCCACGATGGCTAAACGTTCTCCACGTTCCAGAGTAAAGGAAACCCCGTTCACAGCTTTAACAGCACCGTTATCCGTTAAAAAGTGAGTTTGTAGCCGCTCTACTTCCAGCAGTGATGTTGTAGAATTCTCTCGATTTGACACAAGCGTCTCCTCCTCTTAAACGTCCAGATTCAGTTACTTTCTGGAGCGTGGTTCCAGTGCTTCACGTATTCCATCAGACAGGAAATACAAACTGATAGTAATGGCCAATATAACCAGACCAGGCAAGGTAGAAATCCACCACGCTTGCTGCAAATACATTTGTCCTTCCTGAATCAAATTGCCTAATGAAGGGGTTGGAGGCATAATTCCTAACCCCAGAAAACTCAAGCTTGCTTCTACCAGAATGGCATTTTCTGCTGAAATACTGGTTGCAACCAACATAGATGAAATCGTATTCGGAATAATATGTTTGGACATCAACCAGAATTGGCTCGCTTGCACAGATCGGGCAGCATCGATAAATGTCCTGGATTTCAGACTAATGACTAGGGAGCGCTGCAGCCTTATAAATCTTGGAACATCCGCAAAAGAAATAGCGATGACTACGGGTATCCAGCCTGCCCCCATAATCGATACAAGCCCTATCGCAAGGAGTAATGAAGGAAAAGCCAAGAAGATATCGACTACACTCATTATTACTCGATCGACCGTTTTGCCGAAAAAACCAGCTATTGTACCTAGCAGAACCCCAACAATCAATGCTATAAATGCAACGCTAAAACCTACAAGAAGAGATATTTTGATGCCTGCCAATGTACGACTAAGAACATCACGGCCCAGTTTATCGGTACCAAATGGATGGTCCAATGAAGGGGTCTGCAAGCTGGAAGACACGTTGGTCACCAAGGGCTCCGGTATAGGTAATATCGGGGCTAGAGCAGTCAGCAGCACGATAGGCAGCAATATCCCTAATCCCCACTTTGCCTTTTTATTGGTCCTGATAATGTTAAATCCAGGAATTTGGAAGCTCGGAAATTTTCTAGTTACATTCCTCATATTGGGCAGAACCGCTTCTGGCTTACTCACGTATTTCCCCTCCTTCATGGATTCAATAACAATAATCTCTTAAAACTGAACACGAGGATCGATTTTTTTATACACGATATCTGTTAAAAAATTGACTACTATAAATATAAAGGCGTAGAACAATATTAAAGTTTGAACGAGCGGATAATCTCTGCTGTATATTCCGTTTACCAATAAGGTTCCTATTCCCGGAATGGAGAAGATAAACTCCACAATAACGGTTCCATTCAACAAATTACCAAAGCTAATACCCAATACTGTTACAATTGGTAATGCTGCATTCTTCAGAGCATGACGGAAGACCACCAATATCTCAGACATTCCCAATGAACGTGCCGGTACGAATATAATCCTCATTTAATACTTCCAATACCGCAGTTCTGGTCATTCTCGTAAGAATAGCCAACTGGGTGATCGTCAGAACAATTACAGGAATCGCTATTCGTTTCATAAGCATTACCGGATCTTCAAAAGTAACGGCTCCACTTGCCGGGAAAATCCCGAGGGACAGCGATAATATCAACAAAAGCAGCAAGGATGTCCAAAATGCCGGCATTAGATCCACCACCATGGCGGCCCAAGTGATGATATTATCCAATGTTTTTTTGCCTTTATGAGCCATATAGGCCGCTAGTGTTCCTAGAGGGATAGAGATGGCTATCGCGAGCACGATTGTAATAAGGGCAATAGTCATCGTTATCGGTACTGATTTCATTAACATCTCCATCAACGGCAGATTGGTAATCAGTGTATTGCCGAAGTCCAATCTGAGCAGAGAACCCAGATAGCTGAAATATTGGGAGTAGAGGGGCTCATTGAGCCCCATCTGTTCTCGTAATCTTTCCAGCGCTTCTCCCGAAAGATTATCTCCGGCCATAGCCGCCGTCGCATCACCAGGAAGGAGCCGCAAAGCGAAGAATACAAGCGTAACCACCCCGAACAGGGTAACCGTTAATTGCAAGAATCTTTTCATCATGTATCCAAACACTGCACATCCCCTCCTTCTTATATTCGCTCCTTAATTCATGTCTACATCATAAAAGTTAACTTGACTAAGTTTGTTAATGTGGATTCCGGTAACATTCTGTTTACTAGGCCAGTAATAATTAATTCCGAACATCGGATAGTAGGGCAGATCCTCCATCGCGATGATTTGCACTTCTTCATATAGCTTTTGACGTTTTTCTTGGTCTAACTCTACCTTTGCAGCCTCTAATTTCTCCGTCAATTCCGGATTGCTGTAGGAAGAACTATTCAACCCGGCAGGAGCAATATTATCCGGATGCAGATAGCTGAACAATAACATGTCCGGATTTAAGGCAGGAATAGCCCGGATACTTATATCAAATTCTCCTACTAACCGGCGCTGATTATAAGTCGCTGCATCCACAACCTCAAAATCCATATAATGCCTACCGCCTTAAGATATTCCTGAACCAGCTGATACTCCTCATTTACCGCTCCAATTAATAAGGTCAGGTTAATTCCGTCTGCGTATCCGGCTTCAGCAAGCAGCGCTTTTGCCTTCTCTGGGTCATATTTATATTGCGGAACCTTGTCTGTGAAGATATCCATCCAGTCCGGAACAATATTATAGGCTGGAGAGGTCTCATTCTTCGTGCAAGTGCCGCTGAAATGGAAGGGTAATCCAGCGCATACGCCACCGCATGGCGAACACGAACATCAGACAGATATTGATTTTTATAATTCAGCATCATAATGTAGGTCATTGTGTTCATCGATGAGTTCATCTTGAATCCCGCTTTTTCGAGAATAAGCTAATTCTTCCTCGCGGTTGCTTCTCATAATCACATCAATCTCCCCATTTTGCAGGGCAATTGTAGCGTTGGATTCATTTTGATAATGGGGAAAGTAATTCTTTTGATCGGTGCAGGTCCCTTATAATAATCTTCATGTCTGGCCAGCACGATTTCAGAGTTGACATCAATTTTCTCCACATAATAAGGACCTGTGCCTATTGGGTTGAATTTAACCTGATCACCACCGGCTTCGATCGCTTCTTGTTTCACGATCTGCCCTTGATGATAGTTCGCTACGACATGCAGGAAGTTACCATTGGGCTTACTTAGCTCGATAACTACTGTATAGTCATCTGGCGTTTCTATCTTGACTACATCCGCAAATTCAGCGGAATACGTGGAGGCAGTTGCCGGATCCATAATCCGGTTATAGCTGTATTGGACATCTGCCGCCGTGAACTCACCATATCCTGATTGCCACTGCACACCTTTTCTGAGGTGAAACGTCCAGATCTTATTGTCCGAAGTCTCCCAGGATTCCGCTAGATCCGGAACAAGCTCACCCGTTTCTCCATCATAGGTAGTTAATCCACCGAACACATTGAAAGCAATGTTCTCATTCTCAACTCGGAAAATGGTTGCTGGATCAAACCCGGCTGGATTATCATAAAACCTCACGACTAATTCTTTATCCCCGCCAGTAGGTTCTCCAGTTGCAGAAGCTTTTGCATTTCCTGCCGTATTCGTTCCCTTATTAGCTGTTGTAGTACTCCCACACGCTGAAATCACCATCATACTTATAACAACCAGTATTGCCCATCCCATTCTTACGTTTCTCATCGTATCCCCCCAATAGTCATAAATGATAGTCCAGTACGGAAATACTAATGTTATGTTTATTTACATAACGTGTTCATTTGTTCTTAAAGGTTATGATACGTTATGTTTTCCACCCCGTAAATCATCACAAATGAATAACAGCATTAATTATTTGAATGAAAACGTATTCATTTATTGTTTTTTTGAATGAAAGTGGGTATACTTATGATATATTAACTGACATATAGATAAGGGGGATTATCAGCTATGAACCTAGAACAGATCAACACTTTTCTCCAGGTGTATCAATTACAAAGCTTTAAGGAAGCCTCTTATCAGATGTATTTGCCTCAGCCGACGATCTCCCAACGTATCATCCAGTTGGAGAAAGAGCTTGGAAAAAACACTTCTAATACGAAGCAAGAGGAATATAACACTTACCGAAGAGGGGAGAGCTTTTTTGCCCTACGCCCAATACATACAAGGCGCTCTGCTGGAAGGAAAAGAAGCGGGTCAACAAAGTGGAACAAGGCAAAACGGGGAAACTTTCCATTGGATGCAACACGCCTTTAACGAGTTCTGTATTGCCCTACATTTTGGATACTTTTAGCGAAAAGTACCCCAAGGTTTCTATCGATATCGACACCTCTTCCACGCCCTTACTCGTTCGTCTAATCAGACAAAGAGAAATCCAACTGGCGATCACTCCCCATACCAATGGGGATTCCGGACTCATCTATCAGGATGTATTCAGTGAACCTTATTGTTTAATCGTCTCCCCAACGCATCCCTTTGCCAAGAAAGGTAAGGTTTCATTAGAAGAAATTTCGCATGAGCCTCTCATTATCTATCGAAAGAACACACTATATAGAGACATGATTGACATCATCATGGTTCAGGAAAACCTATTCTATAAAGCAAAGTTTGAAACCAATAATCTACAACTAATCAAACACCTGATCAAAAAAAATGCAGGCATTCATATATCAGGGAAAAATACATATGAGAGATGAGATTATCAATAAAGAGCTGGTAGCTGTTAGCATTGATCCAAACCCTTTTGCACTCAGCCACATCTATGTTGCCCGTTTGATCAAGAAGGTTAACAATTTGGAAGAGGAGTTTATGAAATATTTCGAGACCACACTAAAAGAGACATTTCTTAGTTACTGATTTCACTCAAAAACTGGCGCTAGCGACTGGGTCATAAGGACTTAGCCTCGCAGGGTTGTGAGCTGATTTTACTTCTCTGCATATCACATCTTGCGAACCAAGGGCGTAGTCCGCAGCGTAGATATAATGTTGGTATTCTCAGTTCATACCCGACTGGCTCGGGGATGAACTTTTTCTTTATACTGGAGGAAATACTGGGCTGAAAATCGCATACTTTGTTGGGACATAAATCCCGTCGGATAAAGTGTTTTACGCCCGCGCCTTTTGTTCATACCCCGATTCAGCTGCTTGGGCCTTGGAGCCCGTATCACCGTGCCAACCTGTGGAGGAGATCAAAAGTGCTGGCCCCAGTAACATTAAGGAGGTTATATGATTATACCTGTTCTAAGTATCGATGTTGCTAAAGGTAAGAGTGTTTGCTGCTGCTTTTCTTTCTTACCATGACTGTATGTACAAACCATTCTCTCATACCCATGACGACCTCAATCATCTCCTATCGATCTTGGAGCAGATAAAGCAAGCCACAGGTCAGAAACCCACCGTTGTTTTAGAAGCTACCGGCAATTATTCCAAACCTCTCGTTTCTTTCTTTTCTTCGTATGGTTATTCTGTCATTGTTCTGAATCCATTACTTACTCATCAGCTGAAGCAAAAGGCCGTGCGGAAGGTCAAGACCGATCCTATCGACGCATACGTATCACCCATGTCTTTTACTTACAATCTCCTGAACCTCAAGTTGAGTTAAGCGATCCTGTTCAGCAGCTTCGTGTTATTTGTCGACAATATCAGCATTGGACAGGCCTATACGGCGAGGCTCAGCTTCATTTTCGCGCCGTTCTTGTCTCCTTTTCCCGGGTTATGACAAGGCGTTTCACAAAGTCTGTAACCCTACTTCTCTTGAATTATTATCTCGCTATCCATCTCCCAAAGAACTCTTAGATGCAGATCATGTGGAGATCATTACGGTGCTCCTTTCCAATCGTAAAGGTCGGGCTTGGAATGATTCTAAACTACAACAGCTGTTGACCATTGCTAACAATAGTCTTCCAGATCTTCATGCCATTCAGGCCCAGAAGATAAACAACTAACAGCTTTTTGCAGGGCTAGACTCAGCTGTTCACGAATCGGAAACCTTCAAATCCAACTATTCAAATATTTTTATTGATTAGCTGATTTAGTCGAAGTACCCGGCTTCTTTGAGACTGATAAAAGTTCTTCTTCATCTATCAATGGAATACAATGCTACATTCTTGTTTCTAAAAATTACATCTTTTTCATGTTTCATTCCATTCTTTATGGCAACATGAATTGATGTTTTTATTTGCGTGTTGTATTATTGAAATTAATCGTCTTTTCCCTATCGTATTAATACCATAATCGCGCCATCTAATTGCTGATTCGGTTGCATACCCTTGTCCCCAAAAGTTCTGAGAAATCCAGTAACCTACCTCAGTTTCTGATTTCCCTTCGACATTCTGATATACCAATCCAGCATGACCTACTGGTGTTCGATCTTCCTTGCGAATTGCCAACATATCCTATGCCTTCTTCATTGTCATACCGACTGATAAAGTGTTCTAAACGTTGTTTAGTCTCTTCAATATTCCAGGTTTGTCCAGAACCTATATATTCATTACTTCAAGATTTGAAGTCATTGTCATTAAAAAATCCAAATCACCCATGACATATTTTTCGAAAAACAAGTCTTTCTGTTTCAATCATAAAATCACTCCATTATATGAGCTTTTATATTGTTGATCTTTCGGGGTATTCCGACTAACGTTTGTGTATTCGCGACGTCCATTCCCCTTAGATAGCTCTTATCTTAGGGGAATGGATGTATCTGCCTGAATTCTCTTCCTCGAAAATACTTCTGGCAGATCAAGGGCCGTATGGTGGTCCGCAGCGAGAATACAATGTTGAACTAAACCGCTACGCGGTAGCTTTTTAAAGCCTACAATCCTTACTGCCATTTTACCACGCCTTCCTTTATTATCTAGTAAAAAAGGAAGGTGTGTTATCTATGCAAGATTGGATTCAATCCATGACAATTTCAATGGAGTTACGTGGATTTGCCAAAAGCACTCAAAGAATGTATTTAGCTCATATGAAACGTTTCTATTTATTTTGTGGTAAGCCTCCTGCATCCGTTGGGTATGATGAAGTTCGAGCTTTTCTTCATCATGCCATTAAACGAAGGAAACTCAGTTCTGCCTACGTGAATTCTGCTTATGGCGCCATCAAGTTTTTTTACCAATCTGTGCTTTTTCGCGAATGGAATATGCTGCATATTCCGAGAGTGAAGAAGAAATCTTTTCTCCCCACCATACTGACGTTCCAAGAAGTTTGCCAGATCCTCGATGCTACCCGCAAATCTTAAGCACAAAACCATTCTTACCACCATTTACTCGCAGGTCCTTCGCGTGAGCGAAGTGGCTCATCTGCAATTGACAGACATTCACAGTCCAGACATGCGCCTTTTGGTTCGTCAAGCCAAAGGGGGTAAGGATCGTTACTCCATTTTATCCGACCATAATCTTCTGCTTCTTCGTCAATACTGGAAGGCTTACCGCCCCTCCCCTTGGCTTTTTCCAGGTGTCCCGGATACGAAGCCCATTTCAGTGCGGAGTATTCAGTCTATTTTTAAGAATTCATTGCATGCTTCTGGGATAACTAAAAATGTATCGTGCACACCTTGCGTCATTGCTTTGCAACCCACCTATTAAATGGCGTGCTAGTATTCTGCAAATCAAAGAACTTCTTGGGCATGCAGATATTCAAACCACTTCTATGTATCTTCATCTTACCCACGCCCAAGTTCTCGGGTTGAAAAGCCCTCTAGATCTTCCTTTTGGAGGTGATGATCTTGGTTGAGTTACAGCAAATTTTTTCGAGCTTCGCTGACGCTTTTCTCGGTACCCATTCCCGTTCATAGTGAAGGCATCAAGGCCATTCAGTCTATCCAATCTTGTAGAACTGCAGCCTTGGGTGGGCATGTCGACCAATGTCATTCTTGCGAAGATCTGAAGGTGTCCTACAACTCCTGCCGCAATCGTAATTGTCCAAATGTGGTAATTTGAAAAAAGAGCAATGGGTTTTAGATCGAACATCTGAGCTCTTGCCTGTTCCTTATTTCCACACTGTTTTTACTGTTCCTCACACGTTGAATCCTTTATTTCTAGCTAACCCTAAGCTCATGCACACCATTCTTTTTAAAGCTGCCTCTGAGACACTTTCCAAATTAGCTTTGGACCCTAAGTTTCTTGGTGCACAAATCGGAGTGACTATGGTCTTGCATACATGGGGTCAAAATTTGTCTTTTCATCCTCATGTCCACTGCATTGTAACCGGGGGTGGTCTTTCGCCTTCTGGCTGTACGTTTATGCGCTCAAAAAAAAAGTTCTTTATTCCCGTGAGAATCCTCTCTAGGGTGTTTCGAGGTAAATTTCTTTGTTTTTTGAAAAAGGCTTATGCGGATCAGACGCTGAGATTTACTGGATCCTCACTGCCCTACGCTGAAGAGTCATCATTTTTCACTTTACTCGATTCACTCTATGAACCGGATTGGGTCGTCTACTGTAAGAAACCGTTTAAAAGTTCCTTTCACGTCGTCAAATATTTAAGTCGCTATACGCACAGGACCGCGATTTACAATAATCGGATCCAAGCCATGGATGATCGGACAGTCACTTTTCATTATCGGATTACAAAGATGACGGGAAAGTGAAGCCACTGACACTGGATGCGATGGAGTTTATGCGGAGATTCATGATGCATGTGCTACCTTCTGGTTTTCAGAAGATTAGATATTATAGCTTTCTCAGCAACGCCAATCGAAAAACCACACTGCTGACCTGCTTGCGCCTGACTCGTACGCCGATTAAACCTAAAGTAAAGTGACGGCGAAGGATCATATCTTGAAATTAACAGGTGTGGATATTTCACGTTGTCCCTCTTGTGGAGGGGTTTGGTGTCAGATCCTAACACTGACTCCGGGCGGTGGATAGACACTTTATAATTGCATACTTCTTGTTACGATGCCTGATCTGGGGAGGGGGGAGGTGTGTTTTCATGCGACAAGATATCCCATTGACCCTAGAATTTTGGGAAGCCGATCCTCTCATTTCGTGCAACATCGGTATTGGAAGTAAATAACAAATCCCATAGGCGATAAGCTAGCAAATATTCGCGGCATCGTTCAACATGGATTTGCCGCAATTGCCGCGGAGCTTTTCTGCTCATATGATATCTTTATTGAATGCCTTTCATACTGTGTTTATGAAGGTTTTTTTTCGGGGCAACTGCGCAACCAATCCAGAGTGTTATGTGATGTCTCGGACATCTTTGAGTACCCAAAAATTGTCTTTATTAGCTTCATTTATTTAAAATGGTCTTAAAGACCTTTAGTATATATGGTTTTCTTCCGATCCATCAGAATATCCTTCAATAGGTAACCCATTAGAAAAGGCCATTCCAAGAATTCATTAATAATTTCCTCCATACTATCCAATATCTCTATTTCACATTGAAATGGTAAATGCTCATTAACATTAGAAATTAGATTAAATCTCAGTTGACTAGCCATCCAGTCAAACCAGAGATAAAATATCATTCCGTTCTTTTCACTTGAGTTGTCACTTGTACTTGTCTATCCTGTATAACAGCACTAAAGAATTGGATAAAATCTTTTATACTTATTTCACACGCTAACTGCTGTTATCTAAGGTTATACGCCACATATTATTGTTAATCTCTTCTTCTAATTCTCCCTTGGAAAGTACTATGAAGATTGGATCTGATATGATTTCTTCAAGATTCTTAAAATATTGATCTTTATCCATTAAACTCTCCTTGGCATGCAAAATTGGGTTCAACTACGTTTTTCCGAGATTTCACATAACGTTGTTGCATTCACGAACCCCTCACTACCTTAAGGGGCTTTAGCCCCGGCCGCGACGCGGTTAGGTAGTGCAGGGTTGTCCGCTGAATCTGCTTCTCCGAAATTCCTCTTGCGGACCGAGAGACAGGCGTAGCCTGGCTCGATACGTGAATGCTTTGTTATCAGATGTTGGGGCCTTCCTCGAGATTGCTTTCGAAGTCTACGGGTTCTATCACTTCAAATAAAAATGGTCTATCATTTATATATTCTTTAATATAAGCTAGAGCATATTTTTGTTCATTGATTAAACTTGGAATTTCTCTAGTATCAGAGGAGTGATGACAATAATTTTCAATCATAAACATAATGAAAAAGCATTCCAGTCACGAATGTAATCCTTATTTAGTTTGACTACGCTCTCATATCCTTGAATAAGTAACCATCGATGTCTAGGATATAGTTCTAACAACGAAGCTGACATATCGTAAAGATAGTATCCGTAACCGCATCTTCCAAATCAATAGGATTTGGAATTCCGTTGTTAAACACTACGTTTCCGGAATGCAAGTCCGCATGAATTAGTCCGTAGTTTCGGTTGTCTCGCTTCATACTATCAAATTGACGAATGATCTTATCTATAGCTTCTTGATATAGCTTCCATGACCCGTCCGATAGAAATTCGTGGTAATAACGTTCTAGTTTGGACACTTCTTTTCTAAAGCTATCACTCCCCAATGAGGCCGAACAAAATCGGGTGGAATTTCAAAACTTGCGGACGCTTCATGAAGTTTACCCATCATTACACCCATGCTGTTTACATGATTATCAGTAAACTCGCCACTCGAATGCTCTCCCTCAACCCACTTCATTAATGAGACATATGGTTCCGATATCCCTCATCAAGTTTCACACTCAAAAATATAAGATCCACTACGACTTCTTATCCCTTCTGGCACTACCAAATCATTTATTTTCCCTAATTCATTCAGGAAAACAAGTTCAGACAAGATTTTTCTTTGTTACTCTTTCTGAATGAATACGAAGCAAATAACTTTCCTTCGTTACGGTTTCTATTTTGTATGTAATGGTATCTGACAATTGAATGAAACGAATACAATTCCAATCCAATTCATATTGTTGAATTGCCCATAGCGCAACGTTCCTTGCTCGCGCGAGTAAACTTTGTCTTGTTTTCGTCTGTATCAAAGTGAAAAAAAAGGCTTCAAAAAATTCACCTTCCCTATTTATAATTTTTGCCCCAATTTCTGATAACGTTTCGCATTCCTGACGTTCAAACAGCTTAAGTGACCATAGGGAACGGGTCGTCAGACTTAGCTGGTTGAATGTAATCGCCTGAATTCACTTCTCTGATATCCCTCTTGGCGATCGAGGAGCGTTAGCGACGACGTAGGAAATGTTCTGTTATCGGATGTTACCGACTTCATAGCAAAATCAAAAGGAAAATTAATTCAATATTGTTTTTTCTCTTGTTACTGTGCTTTTAACAAACTCCTGTTTAATATCTTCTTTAAGTACCTGTTTCAATCGTTCTCTACCAATTTGATCAAATCGTTTTTGCACCTTCATTACATGTTCTTTATCTGATTTTATCTGACTCTCTATTCTTTCGTAATCTTCATAACTGTCATATTCCCACATAGCGAATACCTCGGTATTTTTCTCATCCTTATCGATCAACCATCGTCCAATTAACCTAGCACCATACTTTAGCTGAGACGGTAATAATATTTCATTAAATAATTGATTAAACTCCTCAACGAAAAGTTTGATTCGACTATGTATGTTTTCTTCTATTAGATCATTTTTGTTTGTCCTTTCTTTTTTTAATTATTATTTTCGGGTAATTTCCGATAACGTTTGGCATTCCTGAACGTTCAATGCCGGGCTTAAGTGACCAAAGGGAACGGGTCGTCAGACTTAGCTGGTTGAATGTATGCCTGAGTCAACTTCTCTGATCTCCCTCTTGGCGATCAAGGGCGAATGCCCGCAGTAGGAATGCAGTGTTAGACGATTCCATTGCCTTCCCCGATATACTTAAATATCTATCAAGTTAAACTTATTAAATCTGTTATATCACCAAAGTCTAAATCCCATATTCTTGCATATCCCAAAATTCACGTCCATTATCAAACAATAGGTAATATACTTGTGGTAGTTTTATAAATTCAGTAAAGTAATCCGATTTCCACCCTTAACACGTCTATAATCAACATGAGCTACATTATTCTAATATTTTCGAAAGTCTGACCCGAAATTAACAGGACATGTATCTTCATAATAGCTTCTTGCATTTGCCCACTTAGGAGCATAATTATTATCTATAGCAGTTCGCCAATTTCGTAGAATTTTGTTAACTTCGTTGTTTACAAGTCCATCAATAATTTCAGGCTGTATGTTTCCAGTTTCTTTTCTAGCTCTAGTAACACATCCTTTAAAATACTCGTAAAGATGTTGAATAAACAAAGAATATGCATTATAGGTCATTAGATCTAGCTTCCTATCAGTTACTAATTTGTTGCTATATTTAATCTCTCTTAAACGAATAAGTTGATCAAAGGCTAATTGACATCTTGAAAGTTCATGAACTATTACTCTTACATGGTTTTGATCTATTTCATCTCCAATTTGGAACTTCATTATTTCCTCCTTTTTGCAATGGTTTCGTCTAACTCCCAATCTCCGCACTCGTTTATCCATCTGGATAGAGGAGTGCGTTTAGCACGACTGTTGGGTGTGATAGGCGAAGCTATTATTCAGAGTTCAGCTTTCTTCCTTCAAGTATACATTCGCTTCCATTATTCCAATTCCCTTCACTCGGTAGGAATCCACGCCGAATATCCTAACAAATATGTACACAGTCCCTCTCATGCCCTATAAAAACCTTCAATGTTTATAACGCACTAATGCCCCGCGTCCAACACGCGGGGCATTACCATATTTATCATGAAAAGAGGTTACCTTTATACTAAAGGATGAACCTTAAAGTTAGATTATATTTAGATTAGATATAGATAAATATGTTGATATTCTACGCCCATATTGGAAGTCAGTCATTCGGCTTAGTCTCATCATTTTTAGCTATTTCTCGAACGATACGTGTAGGGCGCTCTACCCAATTCGTGCGGTCCATCCGCTGAACTTTGTTAAAAGGATCATTTTCTGTTCCATCATCATGATTCAGAGGAATCTTTTCTATAGATTGGGGTTGTACTTTATTGTTGCTACCTTTTGATGCTCCGCCATTATGCTTTCCTTTGTTCCATACTTTGTCTTTGCTCATTGTCATACTCCCTTTATTCAGTCAGTAGAAAACCATGATCCATATTATAGTTCACTAGGATTAGATTTGATTTTCTCCATAATCAACTCTGCTGTCTTTTCACCATTCGCAATACAATCTGGAATGCCTACACCATAATAGGAACATCCAGCCAGTATAACATTAGGGTAATTATTAGCCATCTTTTTCTCAAGAGATTCTACTACTTGATGATGGCGTATATGGTAATTAGGCATCACTTCATGCCATTTTGTTACATCATAGGTGATAGGTTGCCCTGTGATGCCTAGACTAGTCTCTACATCTTGCAGAGCTACCTTCAATAGCTCATCTTCAGAGAGTTGAATTAGCTTATCATAATGAGGTCCTGAACTTTTATAGAATAGTCTGACAAGCAGTCGCTGATCATCTGATGTATGTGCCCATTTGCGACTCGTCCATGTACAGGCATCACATTTCACATCATCACTATTAGCTGTAATGAATCCCGTTCCATCCGCAGGTAATTGCATATCTGGAATATCGAATCCTAGATACACACTGATGAGTGAACTGTTCAATAGTTGATTGAAATCTTCATTCAATTCCTCGTCTTGTAACAACGTTTGGGTGATGGTATGCATCGTGCCCAGAATAACAATATCTGCATCCAACGTTCTACCATTAGCAAGCGTTACGCTATAGTGCTCCCCATCTTTTTCAACTTTTCCGCTTGAACACCTTTAATAATCTCTGTATCTACCAAATGCTGTTCCATCGAATCAATTAAGGTAGCAACTCCATCTTTAAATGATAGAAATTTACTATTACCATTTCCTTGGAATTTCGCCTTATTCGCAGATAATCCTTTAATAATACTTCCATATTCATTCTTATAATCAATAAGATAAGGTAGCGTCGATGCGATCGTGAGATCATCCAGTTTACCTGAATAAACACCGGAAAGGACAGGTGAAATTTGTTTATCAACTATTTCTTTGCCCAAGAATGCTTCTAGAAATTGACCAACAGAATCATCCCTCGTAAAAGTATCATTCGGGGTGTAGAAATCTTTCAGTGCTTCAACCTTACCTTCTGCAGAGATGAGTTCTGTCTTAGCCAGTGATTCTATACTCAATGGTATTCCAAAAACCGAATCCTTCGGAATTTGTTTCAGTTTACCTTCGGTATAGATATATGAAATCCCTGTCGCATTATATACAACTTCATCCTCTATCCCTAGTTCTTCTATTAAAGGAGCAACATTGCTCTTACGTGTGACGATGGAATCTGCACCTGACTCCATGGTAAATCCGCCATCATGTATCGTTCTTATCTTCCCCCCAATAAATCACTGGCTTCAACCAATATAACATTAGCATGCAAGCTATTATTCTGTAACGATTTATGTAGATAATAAGCAGTAGATACCCCGGTTACTCCACCGCCAATAACAACGATTGTTCTCAATGTTATTACACCTGCTTTCAGTTTAAATCCTTCAACACATTAGTATATTATAACATAGTAATTTATCATTTATAACATACTTAACTCATGGTGAATTAGCGTAAAAGACATACCAATTTAATTCAAAGAAAACCTCTAAGTTCACTCCCACCAACTATTACATGAGGTGTTGTTTACGAGCTTACTCAGAGGGTAATATGTTACTCCTTATAAAATAAAAGCTTAGTATGCGCTCCAACCTGCATCTGCGCTAACAACCTGTCCATTCACGAAACTTGAATCATCTGAAGCTAAGAAAATGCTACTTTTGCAATTTCCTCTGGCTTACCCATGCGTGGATTAATAGCCATCCCAAGCTGTTGACGTGAAGCACCAAACCCATTAATATTCGTCATCGAAGAAGCAATATTGGTCTCTACTCCACCCGGTGCAATGGCATTACAGCGAATTCCCTTTTCTGCGTACATGTAGGCCGTATTTTTCGTGAAACCAACAACAGCATGTTTAGAAGCCGTATATGCAGCACCTGCGCGAGCACCGAATAATCCACCAGCAGAAGCAATATTCACGATCACGCCGTTTCCTTTTTCTAAAAAGATAGGCATAACTTTACGCGTCGCCCGCATCACGCTCGTTGTGTTAATCGCGAATATTCGTTCCCAGTTATCATCTTTTATATCACCAGCAGGTTCAAAATTATCCATAATACCTGCATTATTCACCAAGATATCTACTGTTCCAAATGTGCTTACTGTTGTATCAATTAAATTCTGAATATCTTCCTCTACAGCAACGTTTGTCTTAATGGCTATAGCTGTCCCACCGTTCGCCTTAATTTCTTTGACAGTTACATGAGCACCATCAAGATTTACATCAGATACGACTACCTTCGCACCTTCCTCAGCGTAAAGTATAGCAATCGCCTTGCCCATACCTGATGCTGCTCCAGTTACCACAGCAATCTTATCTTTCATTTTCATTACATATCCTCCAATGTGCACGCCTATATGACTATCGTAATGTGTTGAATCAATGTTGCTTACATTAAAATCTACCTCTTTAGCCAAAACTATTCCCCAATTCAAAAAACTACACTATCCCGTGTGGAGCGATGGATATCTTTATTTCTTCTCAACCTCATGCCCACCAACTCGTTACGAAGTGCGGCTACAACCTTACCCGTAAAAGTATCACTTTAACGAACGATAGCGCATTAACAGGGACATCGCGATGATCGGTGTAGCGGTTTGCAGATCAAAAGCCTCTTCAACCGTCCATCTTCCTTCACCTGAAGAATTCATAATACCTCGTATATCATCCAACTTCGAATCTTTTGAAAAAGCTTGTTCCATCAATTCAATTAACCAAGAGCGAATGACAGAGCCGTTATTCCATACGCGGGCCACTTTCTCATAGTCGAAATCGAAATCACTTTTTTCAAGAACTTCGAAACCCTCACCTATGGAAGCCATCATACCATATTCGATCCCGTTGTGAACCATTTTCAAATAATGTCCACTACCCGCTCTACCCGCATACAAGTAACCATTCTCAACAGAAGTATCCTTAAATATTGGCTCAACTAAATCCCATGTCTCAACATCTCCACCGATCATATAACAAGCTCCATGGCGAGCACCTTCCATACCACCCGATGTGCCTACATCCATAAAGCTAATACCTATTTCTTTCAATATAACGGCGAATCGATTCCTTATAATGTGAATTCCCCGCTTCTCTATAACAATATCCCCTTGAGATAAAAGTGGTGAAAGTTCAGAAAATAACAGAATCAACAACCTTATGCGGAACCATAATCCAGAGAATTCGCGGAGTTTTCCATCGATTGAACAAGTTCCTGCAAGCTTGCAAACGCGTTGTGTGCACATATGCTTTCATTTCTTCCGTTGCTTGGGTATTTAAATCAAACGCAACAACATCATGTTTATGATCGATTAGATTTTTCCCCAAGTTTAATCCCATTTTGCCTAAACCAATTAACCCGACTTTCATTTAAATTCCTCCAATATTGTTGAATCCCTATCTAATTAACCAATTAACCGTTATATGAATATTCCTTATCAGAAGTCGTAGGATTCTGATTCACATCAATGCATCTAAAGCCCAACGATGTCCGTCCACTTCTAAATAATTGGTATGAACCCTTTGGTCCGTATGACCCTGCTTCGTATGTTTCTAGTGGTATAGATTGTTGTCGATGGCATTTAATATAGGTTGAACCCATTTCCACGACAATTCCACTTCATCCCCAATGAGCAAAAATGTAGCATCACCACATAAAGCATCAAGGATTAACTTTTCATAGGCTTCAGGCATATTCTTTTCATTTGAGTAACAATTCATCCGTTCGGGTATTGATGCCACATGATTCTGTGGATTATTTGAATTGATTTGTATATAGACTTCTTCATTAGGGCTGATATCAATCACGAGAATCTTATTTGAATTGATTTTATTCTTCTTATTCTGTTAATGTTTCTTTGAATTCAATCACGATTCGGGTTGCTTTTTCCTTCAGTCTTTTACCTGTTCGGATATAGATAGGAACTTTGTTCCAGAAATAATCATCAATCCATAAACGTGCAGCCATGAATGTTTCAATTCTAGAGTTAGCAGAGACTCCTTGCTCGTCTGCATATCCAATGACAGGATTCCCATTTAATTCACCCGCGATATACTGCCCTAACACGACATTGTGAATGATATCTTCCTCTTGTAATGGTCGTAAAGATTCCATAATTGCTTTCTTGTTCGCGCGGACATCACCGGCAACACCTTTATTCGATACTTGTATAGCAATCATCATCAAGAGTTGAAGCATGTGGTTCTGAAAACATATCTCGTAAAGCTCCAGCTTGATCATAATATCCTGCTCTTTCTTCTACACCAACCGTTTCATCCGCAATAATTTGAATGTTAGAAATTTGATGATTGTCCCATAATGTTTGCAGCATGGGATTCGATGATTCAATAACATCAAGATTCTGTACCATAGGTTTCCCTAAAAATGATCTATACGGAAAATTTCCTCTTCTAGAAAAGCTTGACTGAGGTTTTCATTAAGTTCTTGAGCTGATAACAAGTCACGACCAAATGGTTTCTCAATAATTAGACGTTTCCACCCTTGCG